>JAJFUG010000195.1 GCA_021372515.1 bacterium | reverse complement strand
TCGTAGCAAAGAAGGCTGGGCTCGCCGCCGCCCTGCTCTGCGCTCAGCCAGAACACACGCCCGGCCGCGGCGCGCAGCCCGCCGTAGTTGCCCGGCTCCTCGGACAGGGCCACCACGCGCCGGCCCAGGCCGGCCAGATCGATCCGGGTGGCGGGCGTTTTCGGCTCCGCAGCCGCCTTGCCGTCCTTTTTCTCTTCCTTGGCCGGCTTGCCCGCATCCTCATCCGCCGCGGCCGCGGCTTTTTCCTCCTCATCGCTGCGCGGGCCGAGCGGGCTGAGCGAGTCGGCCTGCAGGGTGAGCAGGTAGACCCGGTCGGTCTTCTCGTAGATGTAGCTCATCTCGAAATTGCCCAGCTTCGGGTTCAGGTCGCGGCCCGAGATGAAATAGAGGTACTTGCCCTCCGGGTCGAACACCGGCTGGGTGTCGTTGGTCATGCCGTCCGTGACCCGCTGGACTTTCTTGTTCTGGATGTCGTACAGGAAAATGGCGCTGAACTCACGGTCGCGCTGGACCGGCTTGGAGTAGGCCAGCCAGCGGCTGTCCGGGCTGAACGAGTAGCTGGTGATCTCCCAGAGCGTGGAGGTGTCGGCCAGGGTGAGCGACTTGGAGGCCACATCCAGCACCCAGAGGCGCAGGCTCTTGTCCGAGAAAGCCACCCGGCGGCTGTCCGGGCTCCACATGGGCGCGTAGCGGTACACGGCGCCATCTGAGGTAAGGCGCACTTTCTGGCGCGGCTGGCCCCCGGTAGGGCCAGGTTCGACCAGGTAGAGCTCGTCCTCGCTGCTTTCATCCGATAGATAAAGGACCCACTTGCCGTCCGGGCTCCAGCTCGGGTCGTGCTCACGCGCGCCGCTGGTGGCTGTGAGCTGACGGGCCTCGCCGTGCTCGGCCGGCACGGTCCAGATGTCGCCCCGCGCCTCGAACACGGCGCGCTTGCCGGTGGAGGACAGGTTGTAGGACTCGACCAGCTTGTCCACGCTCCTGAACTCCGGCCGCACCGCGATGGCGTCGCCGCCCGCGTGCACGGGAATACGGCTCTCCACGCCCGTGGCCGGGTCGAGACGGAAGAGATAGCCTCCGAGCTGGTAGACCAGCCCGCCCGGGCCGCCGCCCAGCCAGCGGACATCCCAGTCCTTGTGGAACGTGAGCTGGCGCTTGCCGCTGCCGTCCGGACTCATCTCCCAGATGTTAAAACGTCCGCCCTGGTCGCTGTTATAGTAGATTTTCTCGCCCAGCCAGACCGGCTCGGTGTCGGTGCCCTTCCAGTCGGTCAGACGGGCGCTCTTTTTGGCGGCGAAATCCCAGGTCCAGATGTCCTGGGCCAGCCCGCCGACATAGCGCTTCCAGGTGCGGAAATTACGGAACGTGCGGTTGTAGGCGATCCGGCCGCCATCCGGCGAAAAGTCGGTCAACCCGCCCTCGGGCAGCTCCAGCAGCTCGGGCGGCGCGGAACCGTCCGCGGCCACGGTGAACAGGCGTTCGAACCAGGCCTCGAAACTGGCGCGCCAGGAGCGGAACAGCACCTTTTTGCCGTCCGGGGTCCAGCCCAGCACGTAGTTGTCGTAGCCGTGGCGCAGCTCGCCATAGTGGGCCTGGCGCACGGTCAGGCGCTTCGGCTCGCCCCCCGCTGCGGGGATCACGTACACGTCCCGGTTGCCGTCATACTCCCCGGTGAACGCGATCCAGGCGCCATCGGGCGAAAAGTGCGGGCTCAGCTCCAGGCCCGGCGAGGCGGTAAGCCGCGTGGCCGCGCCCCCGGCCACGGGCACGCTCCACAGGTCGCCGCCGTAGACAAACACCACGGTGCCATTGCAGATATCGGGGTAGCGCAGAACGCGGGCTTCGCCGTCCGGGGTGGCCTCCGGCGGCTCGACTGCGGACTGCTGGGCTGCGGCGAGTGAGAAAAAGGCGGCCAGGAACATCCAAGCAAAACTTAAACCGGAACGCGGCATGGCGGGTTCTCCTTGAATTGGCTCAAACAGGATGAATTTGAGAAAAACGTCAATATTTGAATTGTAACACCGGCCGTGGAGCGGGACAAGAGGGAGTGGGGATTTTAGATATTTCATTCTCACCAAAACATATGTTCGTAACTATCTGAAGGATAAGAACCAAAGTACATTTTAGACCAAACCTCTTTTACTTGTGGATGAGTATTTCCTTTTATATTTTGGCATTCTACGCACAATGGTTGAAGATTTCTGAAAGCAGAATCACCACCAGCACACTGGGGTAATATATGGTCGATTGTGAGTTGTTTATCATGTGACTTGCAGTTAAAACATTCTCTATCGTACAAATTGAGTATTTGATTTTCCATCTTTTTATTAGGGTATTTTCTCCCAGGAGTTTCAAGTGGAATACCATAATGTTCCTCAAGATGGTATGTTACTACATAAATTTCATCCTGATCCCACGGTCGAAGCTCTTTCCTGCATCTTTTACATTCAAAACAAAAATCAGGATTTTCTTCTAAAATATCTTTCGTCTGACTAAGAACATCCCCTCCAACATGAATTAGCAAATCAAGTTCCCAGTTATCCGGCATGATGTCAGGAATCCTATTACCTGCAAAAGGATCATTTATCGCACATTCTACACAGTAAGGAGCAACCAACCAAAGGTCCAATAATTCCAAATAATTACAATACATTTTCCTTTGTTGTACATAGAACTTGTAGCATTCCGATCTTATCCATAAAGAATCTTCATAGATTTTTTGATGTGTCTCGACTGGCAATTCAAACATTGTGACCTCACTCTTTTTAAGGTAGAGGTCAAAGAATAAAGCGGGCACGGCATGCCGTGCCTCTACAGGAAATCGATTCACAAACTTTTTATTTGGTCCATGTCATCCGCTTTTAACTGTGCCATCCGCGATTCAGCGCACCTCCACTTTCGCCCCTCCCGGAAAGCCCTCGAAGCGCCGCCGAAGTTCGCGGTCGCTGACCACGGCGGCGGCTTTCTCCACTCTCCTGCGCTCGCGTATGGCTCCCAGGCTGCCCAGCGCCCCGAACACCGCCCCGAGCGCCGGAAAATCCAGGCGCAGCAGGGCCGTGGGCAGGGAAAGCAGCAGGAAGAAAACATGCCCGGCCAGCATACGGTTATCTGTCAGGTTCTTCCAGTGGAAGAACAGCCTGTTCCGTCGGGAGATGTAGCGCACATAGCCGCGGCGGAACGCCCCGCCGGCGATAGTCGTGTTGGGGCGGTGAAAGACCACGCTGGCCGGCTCGTACAGCACTTTCCAGCCGCGCTTGAGCGCCCGGTAGCACAGGTCCGTGTCCTCCCAGTTGAACGGCCGGAACAGCTCATCCAGCCCGCCAAGGGCGGCCCACTTGCTCCGGTCCAGGGCGGCGAAACCGCCTGGGGTGTAGAAACTGATCAGCTCCAGGCCGTGGGGCGCCGCCGCGGGCAGGCAGTCATAGTTGCGCCAGACCCGCCAGAACCCGCGCCGCCAGCGTCCCAGCTTGCCCCCATCGTGGAACCGCACCCCGTCCCAGTCCAGGCTTTTGGCCCCCACGGCGAACACGCGGTTATCCACGAAATGCCGCACCAGCGGGGCGATGAACCCCTCCTCCACGCCCACGTCGTTGTTGAGCAGGACGACAAGCCCGTGACGCGCCGCCTCCACCCCGCAATTGACCGTGGCCGAGAACCCGCGGTTGACTTTCTGCTCCAGGGCGCGCACCGACGGGAAACGCTCGCGCAGGAACTCCCCACTGCCGTCCGTGGACCCGTCATCCACCACCAGCAGCTCGCCGCCGCCGGGGTAATGCGCCAGGGCGGCCAGAACCGAGGGCAGGAAACGCTCCAGCAGGGCGCGGCCGTTCCAGGTAGGGATAACGACACTAACCGGGGGACAGTGCTCCGGTCCAGGCATATCAGGCTGTTCGGGCATATCCGGCACAGGTCCAGCGCCGCAGTGGCGGGCGTTCAGGTTCGGGGGTGACAGCCCAGGCATTCGGCGTACAGGCGGTCCAGGGCGCTCAGGTGCTTTTCCAGCGAGAGGTTTTCCAAAGCCCAGGCCCGGGCGCGACTTCCCAGCGCGCGTCGGCTGTCCGGGTCGGCGGCCAGGCGGGTGAGGGCCCCGGCCAGGGCAGGCGGGTCGGCGGGCGGCACGAGAGCGCCGCTCCGGCCCTCGATCACGAACTCGGGCAGGGCCCCGGCCCGGGCGGCCACCACCGGAAGGCCGGCCAGCATGCCCTCCACCGCGCTCAAGCCGAACGCCTCCTCCAGGGAGGGCACCACCAGAATGTCCAGCGCGGCCAGCACTGCGCGCATGTCGCTGCGGTGCCCGGCCAGTGTCACCCGCTCCTCAAGGCCGAGCGAGCGGGTCAGGGCCTCCAGCTCGCGGCCCCAGTCGCCCTCGGCCTGTCCGGCCAGGGCGAAACGCAGGCGAGGTTCTTGCTCCAGGGCCAGCGTCGCCGCGCGCAAGAACGTGTCCTGGCCCTTGCGACGCTCCAGGCGGCCTATCACGGCGGCCAGCACGTTGTCATCGCTCTCCGCCCCCAGCTCGCACCGCACCCGGGCGCGTTCGGACGGGTCCAAGCTTCCCGGCGCGGCGAACCGCTCCGGGTCGAGGCCAAAATGCAGAACCCGCACCTTTGCCGGCTCGACCGGACAGGAGGCCAGGAGGCTTTTCTTTACAAAATCCGACACCGCGATGACCGTGTCCAGCCGCCCGTAGAGCATGCGGTGCAGACTGTCTTTCTTGTTCCCGGCCGAGGCGATGTGCTTGTGCAGGATCAGCGCCGGGCGCAACCCGGCCAGGGAGCAGGCCGCCTCGACCAGCAGGAGGTCGCGCGAGAGGTGGATCTGGATTATTTCCGGGTTGCACCGCCGCAG
>JAJFUG010000194.1 GCA_021372515.1 bacterium | reverse complement strand
ATGCAACCGTTGTGATTGACAAAGGCCAGGTCAAAGTGACCTGGATATTCCATAGGCCGGGGTTTCTCCGGCAACTGGCGTTGAGACCGGTAGTACAGGTTCGCCGGGGCCTGCATTCCGAGCGCCTCATGCGGGCGCTGGAAAGTGACCGTCAGTCCGAGCTGGAACACCGCAGGCAGATGTTGGCCCGGCTGCGCCAGACACAGAAAGAGCGGGAAAAGGAGATGGAGAGATAGAGTTTGGAAAACTCTATTCCTTGCCCTCGGCCAGGGGTTCCAAGGGGACGGTTTCGGAGAAGCAATCCCCTGGCAAGATGCAGGTGTGTATGACACCCTGCAATCTTGCTCCACCCTCCCTGATCCCGAACGCCACAGTAAAATCGACCGTCGGAGCAGGCGGCGAATATCGGCTGAAGGGAAATCAGGAAGGGTGGTAAAACCGGCGGCCAGGGCGACCAAGAGGTGAGGGAGAAACGATGGCCAATCTCAAGGACAAGAGAGCCTTTTCGATCAGTGAAGCGGCGCGTTATGCAGCGGTCAGCCGGGGGACGATCTGTAGCTGGCTGGAAAGCGGACGGCTCCCTTTCGAGGAGCTTCCAACCAGCGGGAGCTATCGGTTCCGGAAAGTTCGACGGGTGGACCTGGACAGTTTTCTGGACCGCCATTATCAGGACGGAAGCCGGAAAAAGGAGCCGCCGCAGGAGCATCGGCCGTCGGAATGGTTCCTGCTGCCCAGGCAGAGCTGACTTCAAATGTGACCGGCTGTGTATTAACTTTGTGCTGCTGCGTCCATTGGATGAGATCGAGTCCGGCCCGCGGAATATCGGAAAACAAACAGTGAACCTGCTCACGGAGATGACCAGATGAGCCAAACCTTGACGGAAAAGCCTCAAGGGGAAATAGTCATTTACCGGACCGAGGATGGGCAAAACCGGATTCAGGTTCGTATGGAAGGGGAGACCGTCTGGCTGACTCAGCTTGCGATGGCTGAATTGTACCAGACTACCAAACAGAATGTAAGTTTTCATATTCAGAATATTTACGAAGAGCGGGAACTCACTCCCGAGGCAACTGTCAAGAAATACTTGACAGTTCGGCAAGGCCAGTGCAATTTCTCTCGATGTCGCATCTGTTTAAAATTCAGCGCAGAAGCATATGGCTGACGCATCTGCGCCCGGCAGGCCCGGTTGTCGTATTTGCCAGGTTTGCTGCTGTTCGGTATGTTTTTGGGCAAAAATAGGCAAGAATTGGCGAGGTGTTTGGAGGAATATTCCCCCGGAGGTTTGTCCACCGGGGGAGGGTATATTCTGGAGCGGGCGACGGGACTCGAACCACGACGTCCAGCTTGGGAACATGTTTGAGGTGGGAAAATGGGGAATCTGTAACACGGTGTAAATAAAACAAAAGCGCTGGTGAAATATATCTGCAGCGTTTCGAGTCGGCGGATAAATTAGGCGATAAAGGCATAATTCGGAAGGTCGGGCAGAGTTTTGGCAGAGTGCCAGGGTGTTGAATGTCATTCCTTACGGAAAGACGTCATGTTCCAAAAAGTGGGCAGGGTGTCTCGAAGCGGGGTAGTGAGTCTGCTGGAGAGGGTGGGGTGAGTGGTTGAAGGAGCACAATACGAATCAGAACTGGCTACCTCACACTGATTATCGCCAAGCAGGCACTTCGTAATCATCTGCAATGCACTCCTTGGTCCAGCGATAACATGGGTTGGCGTCGATTCCCTTCTGCCGGTAAATTACCAAAATATTTTGTTCGCCCCACAGGTGGTCTTTCAGTACGCTGCTGATCTTTCTCTGGGCATGGTGCTTATTGCAGGTATTACGCTTTATATCTTGAAAATGTACTATTAAGCAGGTTTTTCAGGCATAAAGCCGATCATAAACGGATTGGGACCTGGTTTGGCTCCCGTACCATGTAACTTGTGGCTCAAAAGCAAAAAGCTGAAGTTCAGAATCCTGGTGCTCCGTAGTTCAGTACAATCCTACCAGTTTTAACAAACTTTGTTATGACTTGGCCGAGAGTCAGTTTAAGGTTATTCCAAAGATATAGATTTCTTCCTTATGTCATTTTCCCCCGAATTGTGTAATATTGTTGTGGATCGAGCGACAATTCCTCGACGTGGCGGGCTGTCTCGCCGTATGCTGACTACTCCAGACAGGCCAGGCATGGGAAAGATCAAGTGGAACATCGCCGCCAACATGGGCGGCCGGGTGTGGGCCAACCTGATAAGTCTACTGTTCATTCCGGTCTACCTGCATTTTCTGGGTATCGAGCGCTACGGGCTGGTAGGGTTCTGGATCACGCTGGTGAACGTGTTCAGCCTGCTGGATTTCGGCCTGGGGCTGACCCTGACCCGGGAAATGGCGCGCCTGTCGCCGGAGGGCGGGAACCGCCGGCTGCAACGCGACACGCTACGCACTTTCGAGGTGATCTACTGGAGCCTGGCCCTGCTGTTCGGGGCGGCGCTCTGGCTGGCCGCGCCGCTGGTGGCCGGGAAGTGGCTGAACAATGCCACTCTGCCGTGCGACACCCTGATCCGCTCGCTGCGGATAATGGCGGCGGTGCTGGTGTTCCAGTTCCCGCAGGCGCTGTATCAGGGCGGCCTGATGGGGCTGCAGCGGCAGGTGCTGGCCAGCGGTATCCAGGCCGGGTTCAGCACGTTGCGCGGAATCACGATCTCGCTCGCGCTTTGGCTGGTCAGTCCCGGCCTGGAGGCTTTCTTCTACAGCCAGCTCGCGGTCAGCCTGCTGCAGATCGCGGTCACCGCGTCGGCCCTGTGGAAAAGTCTGCCGCTGCCCGGCGGGGGTGCCTCTTTCAGGCTGCCTGTCTGCCGCTCCCTGGTCGGGTACGCGTTTGGCGTATCGGGCAATTCGCTGATCGGCATGGCCTTGAGCCAGCTGGACAAGGTGATCCTGAGCAAGCTGATCACGCTGGAGATGTTCGGCTATTACACCCTCTCCTGGTCGGTGGCCTCGGGCCTCTGGTCGATAATCCAGCCCTTCAACTCGGCCCTGTTCCCACGGTTCACCCAGTTGGTGGAGGAGCGCGACACGGAGCGTCTGGCCGCGCTCTACCACCGCACATGTCAGTTCGTAGCGGTGGTGCTTCTGCCCACGGCCGCGACTCTGGCTTTCTTCTCGCGCGAGGCCATGCTGGTCTGGACCCGCAACCCGGCCACCGCGGACAACACAAACCTGACAGTCACGCTGCTGGTGATCGGGACAGCGCTAAACGGGCTGGTCAGCGTGCCGGGCAACCTGCAGTTCGCCGCGGGCTGGCCGCAGCTGATGCTGTACACCAACCTGGCGGCCACGCTACTGCTGGCTCCCCTGGTCTGGGTACTGGCACCGCTTTACGGGGGCGTTGGAGCTGCGGCGGCCTGGCTGGCGCTCAACTGCGGCTACTTGGTTTCGAATATCCCCCTGATGCACCGTCGCCTGCTGCGGGGCCATCTGTGGCGCTGGTATGTCCTGGATGTCGGCCGGCCGTTGCTATGTGCCGCCCTGGTTGGATGGATTTTCCGGCTGGCGGCGCCGAAGGGCCTGGGCGCGGCAGGCATGCTGCTTGTAATCGCGGGATGTTTCTGCACTTGTCTGGCGTTCTGCGCCTGGCAGTCGGACCATGTCCGGGAATACTTATTGCAGAAAGTCCGGGCATTCAGCCAATGACACGCTCCCAACGCCGGAAGCCATCCGGTCGGGGGCGGAACCATTTGCCACGAGAACCGAAGGCGGCTCGAAAAGGTTGGATACGTCAGCGATGCGACCGGACAACGTGAGACAGGCCGGGTTTTTTTATTCCAGGCGATGGTCTTTGTTCCTGTTGGTGGCCCTGGCTTTATACCTGGCGGCGATGTTCGGCGGCAGGCTGTGGGTGTACGGCGGAGTACCGGCCCTGGACCACCCCTTCGGGGACATGCTGGCTGTCCTTGCGGCGGTGGACGGCAGTCGGGCGGGGTACGACGTGCAGAGGGCGAACCCGCTCGACCCGTACGGCCGGCCGCACGTTTATTCCAGGGTCTGGCTGTGGCTCAGGTACACCGGACTTACGGAGCGGTTCAACACTGCGGCCTCGGTAGTCATTGTGGCGTTGTTTCTCGCCTGTGCGGTCCTTCTGCTCAGGCCGCGCGGCCCGGGAGAACTGATTCTGGCGGCGGCGGTGCTTCTTTCCCCGGCGGTAATGCTGGGGGTGGAAAGAGCCAACAACGACCTGATCGTGTTCAGCCTTCTGACGGCGTCCGTGCTCCTGCTGTCCGGAAAGCTGCAATCCAGGCTCTGGCTGGGAGTGGGCCTCATATTCCTGGCGAGCTGCCTCAAGTACTATCCGGCTGCCGCGTACACCGCTCTCGTGCGCGCCGAGCGCGAAAAAAGACCATTCTGGCTCAAGATCGCCGTTATCGTCGCCGGTCTGGCCCTTTTCCTGTGGTGGAGCCGGGCCGACATCGCTTTGATACGCGCGAGGGATTTTCTTCAGCCGCTGGGAAGGTACACTTTCGGGAGCCTGCTCCTGTTCTGCCGTCTTGGGCTGGCGCCGGCCGTTTCCGGAATCTCGATTGCGGCACTGAGTGTGGCTGCCTGGATGACGGCGCTGGGGTTTTCTGCAAGAAGCGAAGCGGCGCTGCGCGGCTGCGGTTCGATAGACGGCCTGTTTTTCCTGTGCGGGGTCTCGGTTCTGGCTTTCTGTTTTTTCAGCACCACCAACTACGATTACAGGTGCATCTATTTTATCCCGACCATGCCGCTGTTGATGGAGCGGCACGGTTCCCCCGAAACCTCCCCCTCGTTCCGGCTGATTCTGCGCCTGCTGCTGGCGGCGATAATGATTGTGCTCTGGAGCGAGTTCGGGGTGGCCACGGTCAGGCTGGTCGGGAAAGTTGCACATCAGGAGGCGGCCCGGGATGCCCTGGTTGAGGCAATCGCCATCCTGGAACAGGTCTGCACTTGGTTCAGCCTGGTGGTACTCCTGAGCCTGGGTTTCGGCCTGCTGCGCGAACCTCTGCACCGGGCGGTCCGTGGCCTGCTCGCGACGCCTGGAACGAAGCCGGGTTGACGGTGTCCTGGAAACCAGGGACGATACGGGAGTGAACCTGATGTGGGGCAATCTGAAAAAATGTATCTCGTACGGGCTGGATCTTTTCGACATGCTGCTATTCGACCCGCGGGCGGTGGCGCGAAAGCTTGCCGCGTACCCCGTGTTTCTCCGAAACATTCAGCGCTACCGTCGGCTTGACACCGAGCGCAGGTTTCAGTTTTCTCCCGTCGACATAAGCTACCACACCTACGACCGGTTTTCTCCGGCCGCCCGTGTCGATCCGCACTACTTCGTCCAGGACCTGTGGGCGGCCAGATCCGTTTTTGCCAGCCGGGCCGGGTATCACGTGGATATCGGCTCGCGGGTGGATGGGTTCGTCTCGCACCTGCTCGTTTTCACCCGGGTGTGCTATATTGACATCCGGCCGCTGGATATCGGGGTTGAGGGCTTCGAGTACCGTCGGGGCTCGCTGACCGGCATTCCGTTCGAGCCCGGCTCCATCGACTCGTTGAGCTGCCTGCACGTGCTGGAGCATGTCGGCCTGGGGCGCTACGGCGACCCGGTCGCCCCCCAGTCCTACAGGGCCGCGGCCGAAGAGCTACAGAGGGTCCTGCGGCCGGGAGGTGTCCTGCTCGTCTCAGTGCCGGTCGGCCGCGAGCGCCTCTGTTTCGACGGGCACCGGGTATTCGATCCGCAGACCGTGCTCGATCTTTTCGGCAGGCTCGACCTGGTCGAGTTCCTGTTGATAGACGACGCCGGGGAGATCGTCTCCGGAGACCGCTCGCTGGAGTCAGCCAGGCAGAGCAGCTACGGTTGCGGCCTGTTCAAGTTCACCAGGCGCCGCTGAGGAGTGTCGGACCGTGCCGTCGGTTTTCCTGTCAAAGTTACGAAATTTTAAACGCAGCCGCTACACGTTCAACAGCCACGAACGCCGTCGGTGGGTGGCCGCTTTCGCCGCCACGGTGCCGGCCGGCGCGGCCGTGCTGGACGCCGGCGCAGGCTCGGGGCAGTACGGCGCAATGTTCGCGCACTGCAACTACCGCACCCAGGATTTCGGTAAGGAGCCGGGCACGCTGGGCCGCTATGCGCAGTTGGACTACGAGTGCGACATAACCGATATCCCGGTCCGGGACGGGGCGTTCGACATCGTTCTTTGCCTCGAGGTGCTGGAGCATCTGCCGCGGCCTGAGGCGGCTCTGGCCGAACTGGGACGGGTGCTCAAAAGCGGCGGGCGGCTGCTGCTGTCCGCGCCCCTGGGCTCGTTCTTGCACCAGGAGCCGTACCACTATTACGGCGGGTTCACCCCGCACTGGTACCGGAAATTCCTGCCCGAGACGGGGTTCGCCATCGAGAGTCTGGAACGCAACCAGGGCTTTTTCAGCCTGTTCGGCCAGGAGACGTTGCGTTTTCACGGTCTGCTGCGCCCCGCTGGCGGCCGGGGGCTGTGCCTCAATCTGGCGCTCGGCGCGCTCTGGGCCGCGTCCGTTCCCCTGGCGCTGCTGCTGCCCGTACTGGGCCGGCAGCTGGATCGCCTCGGCCTGGAGAGCATGGCCACTGTCGGTTATCACGTGGTGGCACGCAAAGCGCCGGGGGCCGAATGAGTGCGCCGGGTGGAAAGATGGAGGCGGCGGTTGTTCCGCTGCTGGTGGTCTCCTGCGACCGTTACAGCGACATCTGGAGCCCGTTTTTCGCCCTTTTCCACCGCCGCTGGCCGGATTGTCCCTACCCGCTGTACCTGGGGACCAATTTCAAGGTCTTCCAGGATGAAACAGTCACGACAATCACCGTGGGGGAGGATGTCGGCTGGGCCGAGTCGCTGCTGAGGATGCTCGATCGGCTGGAGGGCAGCGAGTATGTGCTCCTTTTCCTGGAGGATTTTTTCCTGCTCGAAACGGTGGACACCGCGGCCGTGGCCGACCTAGTCGAGCTGGCGCGGCGGGAACGCCCGGGCTGCCTGCGCCTGTTCTCGCTCTTGCCTCCCCCCCACCGGCTGGAACGGGTGCCGGGACTGGGATATTTCGCACCGGGAGATGACTACCGGGTGACACTCCAGGTGGCCCTCTGGCGCGTGGACACGCTTAAAAGACTGCTGGTGCCCGGGCTCAACCCCTGGGAGTTCGAGTTGCTGGGCAACAAGTTGAGCGAGGGCCTGGAGGAGCGGTTCTGGGGAGTGCTGCAGCCAGTGATCCGCTACGAGCAGGTGGTTGAAAAAGGCAAGTGGAAGCCGGTGGGGCTGGAGATATGCCGCGAGGCCGGGGTGGAGACGGGCCGGCTGTCTCGGCCGGTGTTCGAGCCGTCCGAACTGGAGGCGCACTACCGCGTGGGTGAGCCGGGCAGCCCGGCTGGACTGCTCTACGCGGTTAAGCGCGCGATGCTGGAGGCTTTCCGGGCCGGCAACCGCGCCGGCGGGTTGCGTCACGCGCTCCGCTACCTGCGGCGACGGCCGTTGTCCATTCAGATCGTTTCGGCGGTGCTGTGCGGCCTTTGCGGCCCGCGGGCCCTGGAACGGTTGATCCGCATGCACCTGCGCTGCCAACTCGCCCGTGTCGGCTGCCGTCACCTATGGGCGCGCCTGCGCCGACGACTACGACGCGGCAGTCAGACAGTGACGGAGGGATGATGCCGCTGTTCGACCGTATACGCTGGAAAGACCCGCTGAGCGGACAGCCCCTTCAGCCGAGGGTCACGACCCGTACTCCGGCCGGGGTGCCACTTAGCGGGGCGTTGCAGCTGCCGAACTCCCGCGCGGCGTACCCGATAGTCGACTGTGTGGCCCGCCTGACCCCCGAGACCGCCGCCTGTCAACGTCCGTGGCTGGAGGCGTTGGGGCTGGAGCCGCCTGTCGGGACCGGCACCTTCCAGGCGGTTGACGAGGTGGAAAGCTTCGGCTGGCAGTGGACCTGGAGCAGCGAGATGCGCTCGGAGCAGGACCTGCGTTTCCGGGTGGCCGAGCGTTTCGGTCTGGTGCCGGAATTTTTCCGCAGCAAGCTGGTGCTGGACGCCGGGGCTGGGGCGGGAGACCAGTCACGTTACCTGCTGGACCAGGGCGCCGAGGTGGTTTCGCTGGACCTGTCCGGCGCTATCGATGTCGTGGCCGGCAAGCTGCGGCTGCGCCAGGGCTGGGCGGGTGTGCAGGGGGATATCACCTGCCTGCCGCTGGAGCCAGGGCAGTTCGACGTCGTCTACTGTGAGGGGGTGCTGCAGCACACGCGCGACACGGACCTGGCCCTGCGACAGCTTTGCAGTCAGCTCAAGCCCGGCGGTCTACTGCTGGCCACGCACTATGTCCGCCCGGCGGCCGTCTCGCGAGTCAGGCGTCTCGTGCGGAAAGTTTCGACCGGGTATTACGAATTCCTGCGCGCACGGCTCAGCCGTCTGGAGCGTTTCAAGCTTCTGCTGGTGACCGGCGTACTGGCCGCGCTCAACTATGTACCGCTGCTGGGGCATGTGCTGCGGCGCGCGGGGATGGTCAAGTACTACAACCTCATGCCCGGCTTCCGTACCACCTGGACCAACACTTTCGATTTTTTCGGCAGTCACGCGCACCAGAGAATAATCACCCCGGAACGATTCCTGGCCTGTTTCGACGGGATCGAGGGGATAATTGTCAGCCCGAGTGCCGAGCCCGGGGTGGTGCTGGCCCGGCGCAGCTGAGGAGCGTTTCCCCATGTGTGGAATCTGCGGCGTATTCAACCCCGGGCGGGAGCTGCCGGTCGCGCCGGTAGAGGTGATGGTGGCGGCCCTGGCGCACCGGGGCCCGGATGCGCACGGCGTACTGCCGCTCGACGGGGCGGTGCTGGGGCACACGCGCCTGAGCGTCATCGACCTGGCCACTGGCGACCAGCCGCTGGGCCTGCGGGGCGGGCGCTGGTGGATCAGTTTCAACGGCGAGATTTACAACTACCGTCAGTTGCGCTCCGAGCTGGAACGCGAGGGCACGGTTTTCCATACTGCCTCTGACACCGAGGTGGTGCTGGCCGCCTACGCGCGCTGGGGCCGCGGCTGCCTGGACCGCCTGCGCGGCATGTTCGCTTTCCTGATCTGGGACAGCCGCGAGCGGAGTCTGTTCGCCGCACGCGACCCGTTCGGCGAAAAACCGCTGTTCTACGCGCTTTGCGGTGACAACACCCTGGCGGCGGCCTCCGAGATAAAGGCCCTGAGCGCCTCCGGACTGCTCGTTCCCCGGCTCGACCTGATCACGCTGGACGCTTTCCTGGAGCTGGGATATGTCCCGCCGGACAGGACAGTCTACCGCGGCGTATGCTCCCTGCCGCCGGGGCACTGCCTCGAGTGGTCCGGCGGGGCCGAGGTGCGGACCGGCCGTTATTGGTCGCCGCGCCCGGACAGCCGGCCACTGAATCTGAGTGAGGCCTCCGAGAGGCTGCGCGAGCTACTGGCCCAGGCCGTGCGCCGTCAGTTGGTGGCAGATGTTCCCCTGGGGGCGTTCCTGAGCGGTGGGCTGGATTCAAGCACCCTGGTGGCCCTGATGCAGGCCGAGAGAACGCAGCCGGTGCAGACATTCGCGGCCGGTTTCGGGGATTTGATAAACGAGCTGGCGTTCGCCCGCCAGGTGGCCGCGCGCTACGCGACCGCGCACAGCGAGATCGACCTGGGTGCGCCGCCGGTGGCCGAGCTGCTGCCGCGCATGTGCCAGGTGTTCGACGAGCCGTTCGCCGATTCCTCGCACCTGCCGACCTACATGCTGGCCGGGTTCGCCCGGCAGCAGGTGAAAGTCGTGCTCTCGGGAGACGGGGGGGACGAGCTGTTCGGCGGGTACTCGCGCTACGTGCTGCTGGCCCGCTCGGAGCGGCTTAAGCCCTCGACTCTGAAATGGCTGGTGCTGCGCGCGGCGAGCCGTCTGTGCGGCCACCGCTGGCGGCGGCTGGATACCTGTTCCGCGGCCCTGGGCCTGGCCCGTCGCTCGACGGACCTCTGGGAACGCGCCCGCCTTGTCGAGAGCGTGTTCGGCCCCGCCGAGCGGAGCGCCCTGTGGGGGGGGCGGGCCAAAGAGGTTGAACGCTGGCGGCCCGGCGCGTATTATTACCCCCCGGAGAGTGCGGTCGGGCTGGAGCGGGCCTTTCATTTCGACCTGACCTGCTACCTGCCGGGCGACATACTGGTAAAAGTGGACCGTTGCAGCATGGCCTGGGGCCTCGAGACCCGTGCGCCGTTCCTGGACCGCGACCTGGCCGAGTTCTGCCTGGGCCTGCCCTGGAGCCTCAAAGTGCGGGACCACGAGACCAAGGTGCTGCTGCGGCGCAGTTTCGCATCGGTCTGGCCGGAGGCTGTCCGCAGCCGAGGCAAGCAGGGTTTCGGTGCACCATACGGCAAGTGGCTGAGTGACCCGGCCGTTCAGGCCCTGCTGCACAGGGCCTGCGGCAAGGGCTCCCCCCTGCGTGAGCTGCTGCCGGGGGTGAGTCCCGGCGCGCTCGGGCGCCGCGACTACCGCACCTGGACCCTGCTGAACCTGGGGTTGTGGCTCGAAAGTCGCGCCGGGACACTGTGAGGCCTTGCGGTTTAAACCGTCAAACGGGTATGATAGTGAAAAACGGGCCGCTTAAAAGACTATTCACCCTGTACCTGTGGCTGGCAGCCGTGTCTTTCAGCCTCGCCCTGGCGTATTTCGCCTGCGATCGGCTGTTCATCGAGCTGAGAAATGCCGGTGACACTAACCCGCTGCGCCGCCGATACGGGGACATGATCTACAGCCTATACCCGGGCATGGAGCGGTCGCAGGTGGACAAGCTCCTGCGCGAAAGCTGGATGCGCAACCTGGAGTACGAGCCCTTCACCCAGTACCGGGAAGCGCGGTTCAAGGGTGAATATGTCAACGTGGACGAGCACGGTTTCCGCTCGAACGGCGAGGACTCAACCTGGCCACCCGACAGCGGCGCCTGCAATGTGTTTCTTTTCGGCGGGTCGACCACTTTCAACTACGGGGTGGCGGATTCCTGCACGATAGCCGCCCGCCTTCAGGAAATTCTCGCGCAGGATACCGGCAAGCCGGTGCGGGTCTATAATTTCGGGCGGGCGATGTACTATTCTACACAGGAGCGGGTGTTGTTCGAAAAGCTGCTCCTCGAGGGCAAAGTCCCGCAGATGGCCGTGTTCATCGACGGCCTCAACGAATTCAGCCATCCGGACGACGTTCCCAACTATACCAGAAGCCTGGAAAACCACCTGCGGGCCATCGCGCATTTCAAGCCGGATTATAAATCGAAGTCTGTTTTCTTCAGAGAAATGTTTCCGCTGGCGGATATTATTTTTACACAGATTTCCAGGCTCTTTCAGCGGAATGCCTCCGTTCCTGAGGAAAATTTCTCTCATTCTGCCGACAGTGTCCTGTGCGGGCAAATCATCCAACGTTATCTTCAAAACAAAAAAATGACCGAAGCTGTCGCCAGCGGCTACGGGGTGAAAGCCCGCTTCGTCTGGCAGCCTATACCGGTCTACATGTACGACAAACGGAACTGGGTGTTCCCTTTGGATGCTACATCCAAGCGGGTACTAGACCTGACAGCCAGCGGTTATGTCATGATGTCCCGCCTCACAAAATTGAATCCGCCGGGTGGACATTTTTTCTGGTGCGCGGATATCCAGGCTGGTAGCAAAGAGAACCTCTACATCGATATCGTTCACTACGGGGAAAGTCTGTCGCGGATGCTGGCCCACGAGATTGCGGACAGTTTGAAATCTTGCATGTAACCAGTTGATCGGGCAGCCCGGATTTTTCGTCTACAAGACATAACGAGGATAAACCCCTGATGGCTATACAGTCCGAGTGGTCTGAGAGTTTCCCTGAGAAAAGAATCCTGGTCACCGGAGGCTCCGGTTTCCTGGGGCGTTATCTGCTCGGGCAGCTGGCCGCGGAGGGGGCACGGCAGGTTTTCGCGCCGCGTTCAGCCGAGTACGACCTGCGGGATGAAAAGGCCGTGGAAAGAGTGTTCGCCGACCTGCGGCCGGAGGTGGTGATCCACCTGGCCGCGGTAGTGGGAGGCATCGGGGCCAACCGAGCCCGTCCCGGGACATTTTTCTACGACAACGTGCTCATGGGTGTTCACCTGTTCGAGCACGCGCGCCGCAACGACGTGCAGAAATTCGTGGCAGTGGGCACGGTCTGCGCCTACCCCAAGTTCACGCCCGTGCCGTTCCGGGAGGATGACCTCTGGAGCGGTTACCCGGAGGAAACCAACGCCCCCTACGGTCTGGCCAAGAAAATGCTGCTCGTGCAGGCCCAGGCCTACCGTCAGCAATACGGCCTGAACAGCATTTTCCTGCTGCCCTGTAATCTCTACGGGCCGGGGGACAATTTCGACCCCCAGACCTCGCACGTTATCCCGGCGATCATCCGCAAGTGTATCGAGGCCAAAGAAACCGGTCAGAACGAGCTGGTGCTGTGGGGGGACGGTTCACCGACCCGCGAGTTCCTGTACGTGGAGGAGGCCGCCCGGGCCATCGTACTGGCCACCCGTCTATATGACGGTGCCGAGCCGGTCAATATCGGCACGGGAAGCGAGACCTCGATCCGCCAGATCGCCGCCCAGATTGCATCGCTCACCGGCTATGAGGGCAAGATAGTCTGGGATAGCCGCATGCCGGGCGGTCAGCCACGGCGCTGCCTGGATGTCTCGCGGGCCAGGAAATACTTCGGGTTCGAATCTTCCTATCCGTTGCGCGAGGGGATCGAGAAAACGGTCGAGTGGTACCTGGCCCGGAGAAACTGCCCTCCGGAACGTCCACTGGCCTGATTCAGCGGGCCAGCAGGCTCAGCAGGACATGTCGGTACTGCAGCAGAAGGCGTGGGTCATGGCTCAGACGGATCGCTTTGAGCCAGGCCCGCCGCATCCGGGGGTAGTCCGCAATCACCCGGTAGCCCTCGGCAATATCCAGGTAGGCCCGGGCATATATAGCTTCTTTCTCACCGCGCAGTCCGGCTGGGAGGTCCTTTTCCTGAAACAGTCTGTCGAGCAACGCGACAATCAGCCGCTCCTTGTCTCCGGAGCGGCTTCTTTGCCGTGAGACGTTGGCCTCGTGCACCCGGTAATTTGCCAGGTGAGCGTCGATGAAGACGACCGGCCAGCGCCGCGACAGACGCAGCCAGAGGTCCCAGTCGTGCGTAGTGGTGAGTTCGGGGTCATAGCCGCCCAGCTCCAAGACGCATTTTTTTCGCACCAGGGTGGCATGGTGCGGGATCGGATTGAGGTTGCGAACAATGTTTTCGAATTCGAAACCGTAAAAATCACTCGGGTGCGGTATCCGGTCACGGCGGCGCGGTGTTTTCCGACCGTCGCGCTGCATGAGGTTCAACCGGCAGTAACAGAACGCGGCCTCGGGGTGGCTTTCGAGCGCCTCCACGGCCGCGGTCACGAAACCGGGCTCCCAGGTGTCATCCGCGGCCAGGATGCCGAAATAGTCTCCATCAGAAAGCTCTATGCCGCGGTTGAACGTCCTGGCACATTCGAGATTGACCGAGTTGCGGAACACCCGCACCCTATTCAGGCCGGCGAAGTTCTGCAGCACTTTGTTCGAGCCGTCCGTAGAGGCATCATCTATCAGGATCAGTTCGATGTTGCCATAGCTCTGGCCCAGAATGGATTGGACAGCTTTCTCGACAAAAGCAGCCTGGTTGTAAACTGGTATTATCGCCGAAACCAGTGGCAGCTTTGACATAACACACCCCATATACAGCCCGCTTGCTTGGATTAAAACTTAATCACTTCGCAAACTGATATGCATTAAGCCGATGCAAGCTGTAACTGATTCAATTCACTGGAAC
>JAJFUG010000193.1 GCA_021372515.1 bacterium | reverse complement strand
ATCCATGCTGTTGGGGCAGACTTTCGTGAAACCCAGGCGCTCGGCCAGGAAATCGCGGTCTATGCCCAGGGCGTGCCCGGCCAGGGCCCCGGAGCCCAGAGGCAGGGCGTTGACCCGGGCGCTCAACTCGGCGAAACGCTCACGGTCGCGCTGGAACATCCAGAAGAACGAGAGCAGGTAGTGGGCGAAACTGACCACCTGGGCCTGCTGAAGGTGTGTGAACCCCGGCAGCCAGGTGCTCTCGCGGCCGCGCGCCTTGTCCAGAATAGCGCGCTGAAGGCCGATCAGGCATTGGCCCACGGTCTCCACCGCGGTGCGGGTCCAGAGGCGCATGTCGGTGGCCACCTGATCGTTGCGGCTGCGGCCGGTGTGCAACTTGCCGCCCACAGCGCCCACGATCTCGGTCAGACGGCGCTCGACCGCCATGTGCACGTCCTCGTCCTGCTCCCGCCACTCGAACTCGCCGCGCTCGACCTCGGAGGCCACCTTGTCCAGGCCCGCCAGAAGGCTGTCGCGCTCGGCGGCGGTGATTATCCCGGCTCGCTCCAGGGCCTCGGCATAGGCCCGGCTGCCCTGGATGTCCTCGCGCCAGAGACGGCAGTCGAAACCGATAGAGGCGTTGAACTCCTCCATCAGACGGTCGGTCTCCTCCTGGAAGCGTCCGCCCCAGGCTTTTTTCGCCTTGTCCTCGGCCATGGCGCTCACGCCTTGCCCGCGCGCCGTCCGGTGGCCCGGGCGCCCTCGCGCTCGAGGATCGCCTCCACGGTCAGCGGCAGGCCGAAGATGTTGATAAATCCCTCGGCATCCGACTGGTCATAGACCTCCTCAGCGCCGAAAGTGGCGTATTCCATCCGGTAGAGCGAGTGCGGACTCTTGCGCCCGGCGGTGATGATGTTGCCCTTATAGAGCTTCAGGCGCACCGTGCCGGTGACGAATTTCATCGACGCGTCGATGTAGGCGTCCAGCTGCTCGCGGATGGAGGTGAACCACTGGCCGTTGTAAACCAGATCGGCGTACTTGGCGGCCAGGAAATCTTTCATGCGGATGCTCTCGCGGTCCAGGCAGAGTTCCTCCAGCTCGCGCAGGGCGCGCACCAGGATCGCCCCGCCGGGGGTTTCGTACACGCCGCGGCTTTTCATGCCGACCAGACGGTTTTCGCACAGGTCCACCCGTCCGATGCCGTTGGCCCCGCCCAGGTCGTTCAGTTTCTCGACCAGGGCCACCGGGCCCAGCGCCTTGCCGTCCAGCGCCACCGGGGTGCCCTTGACGAAATCGAGGGTCAGGTAGGTGGGCTTGTCCGGAGCTTTCTCGGGCGAGACCGAAAGCTGGTACATCTCCTCTTTCGGCTCGTTCCAGGGGTCCTCCAGCTCGCCGCCCTCGTGGCTCAGGTGCCAGAGGTTCTCATCCCGGCTGTAGATTTTTTTCTTGGTCGCCACGATTGGCACGTTGTGCGCTGCGGCGTAGTCGATGGCGTCCTCGCGGCTGCGGATGTTCCACTCGCGCCAGGGGGCGATGATCTTGAGCGCGGGGTTGAGGGCCTTGGTGGTCAGCTCGAAGCGCACCTGGTCATTGCCCTTGCCCGTGGCGCCGTGGCTGACCGCATCCGCGCCCTCGGCCTCGGCCACGGCCACCATGTACTTGGCGATCAAGGGCCGGGCCATGGAGGTTCCGAGCAGGTACTTGCGCTCGTAGACCGCGCCGCTGCGCAGGGTGGGCCAGATGTAGTCGGTGACGAACTCCTCGCGCACGTCCTTGACGATGCACTTGGAGGCCCCGGTCTTGAGCGCCTTGGCCTCCAGGCCGCTCAGGTCCTCACGCTGGCCGACATTGGCGGCGAAGGCGACCACCTCGCTGCCGGGGTAGTTTTCCTTGAGCCAGGGGATGATGATCGAGGTGTCCAGTCCGCCGGAATAGGCCAGGACGATTTTCTTGACCTGCTTTTTCATCTTCAGCGCTCCAGTCCAGTTCGGATTATGGTTGGTGAGACAGGAATTTGCGAATAAAGAACCGGTAGGGCGATTCATGAATCGCCCCTGCGGCAATGTGTCGAGCCAGCAGCATATACTATTTCGTGATCATCGTGGCCACGACCTTGCCGGCCAGATAGCGTTCCATACCGCTGATGTCGGTGATCAGCACTTTCTGCACTCCGCCCTCCAGGGCGCTCAGGGCCGAGCGCACCTTGGGCAGCATGCCGCCTGTGATGATCCCCATCTTGATCAGTTTTTCGGCATCCGCGCCGCTGAGCGCGCCGATCTCGTGGTCGCCCTCCAGCACTGCGGGCACGTTGGAGAGGAACACCAGCTCGGCCGCCTTGAGCCCCAGGGCGACTTTCTGGGCCACATGGTCGGCGTTGATGTTGAGCACGGCGCCGGCCTCATCCTGGCTGACCGGCGAGACCACGGGCAGCCAGCCCAGCTCGAGCATGCGGTTGAGCAGCAGGGCGTTGACTATGCCCGGTTCGCCCACATGGCCCAGCCCGGCCGGCTGGGTCATCTTCTTGGCCTTGATCAGGCCCAGGTCGCGTCCCGAAAGGCCCAGCGCCTTGAGGCCCTTGAGCTGCAGCGCGCCCACGATGCGCTTGTTGACCAGGCCGCTCAGGACCATTTCCACCACCTCGATGGCCTTGTCATCGGTGACGCGCAGGCCCTCGACAAAGCGCACCTCCAGAGCGAGCTTTTCCAGCAGGCGGCCGATCTCCTTGCCCGCGCCGTGCACGATCACCAGCGGCCGCTTGAGGGCGGCCACCACCGTGCTCATGCGTTCCAGGAACTCGGGGCTGTCCACCTCGCCGCCCCCGATTTTCAGGACCATCGGTCTCCGGTTGTCCATAGTCTCAGGCCCTCACGCTTGGGATAGCCAGCCCGGTGGTTTCCTCCAGGCCGAACACCAGGTTGAAATTCTGCAGCGCCTGGCCCGAGGCGCCCTTGATCAGATTGTCGATGGCCGAGGAGATGACCACGGTGCGCGTGCCGGGCACCGGGTGCACGCCGATCACGCAAAGGTTGTTGCCGCGCACCCAGTTCAGGTGGGCGGCCTGGCCCTCGGGCAGGACCCGCACGAACGGCTCGCCGCGGTAGGCCTCCTCGATGGCGGCCCGAATCCTGGCCGCCGGGGCCTCGGTCCGCAGGTAGAGGTTGGACAGGATGCCGCGGCTCCAGGGGGCGAGCTGGGGGGTGAACACCACCCGGAGGCTGTTGTCGCCGGCCAGGGCGCCCAGCACGGACTCCATCTCGCCCACGTGGCGGTGCTGGCGGCCCACCTTGTAGGGCAGGATGTTCTCATCCACCTCGCAGAAATTGTAGGCCAGCTCGGCCTTCCGTCCCGCGCCGGTGACCCCGCTCTTCGAGTCGGCCAGTATCTCGCAGCCAGGCTCGAGCAGGTTGCCCGCCACCAGCGGGGCGGCGGGCAGGATCACGCTGGTGGTGTAGCAGCCGGGGTTGCCCACGATGCGGCTGCGGGCGATACGGCTGCGGAACAGCTCGGGCAGGCCGTAACAACTGGCGCTCAAGAGCTGGGGCGCCGTGTGCGTCGTGCCGTACCACTGCTGGTAGACCGCGGGGTCCTCGAAGCGGAAATCGGCGCTCAGGTCGATAATCTTGAGGTCAGGACGGTCGATGCGGGCGATGGTCTGCATGGCCGTGGTGTGCGGCAGGCAGGTGAACACCGCCTCCACGCCGGAGGGGTCGGCTTTCTCACTGGCGACCAGCTCTTTATCGATGGCGCAGGGGAAGACCTGTGAAAATCTCTTCCCCTGGTAGGTCTCACTGGTGATGAATTCGAGGCTCACCCGCGGATGGCCGAGCAACAGCTTGAGCAGCTCGAACCCGGTGTAGCCGGTAGCCCCGTAGACACCCACTTTGATCTTTCTGTCCACCACTTCTCCTTGTTGTCCGAAGCCTGTCGATCAGTTGACATTCATTGTCGTAAATTACGGAGTGCAATCCCTTTTCTGCCGCCGAAAACGGCCGGAGATGGGGCGCCCGGTCCCGTGTCTTTTGTAGGGGCGGCCCCCCGTGGCCGCCCTGCGGAACAGGGCAGGCACAGGGGCCTGCCCCTACGTGGGAGACGGCATGCTCTCCCCTTAAGGGCTGTCCGCCCGATCGCACACGCGGGTGCAACCCTGCATGGACCGGAAAGGCAGCGTCGAGGAGCGGGCCGTCTGCGGCTCAGTGCTCGATCGAGAACAGAGAACGGAAGCGTGTGATTACCCCGCCCGTGTGCTCGCTGTCGCGCAGCACCACCAGCACCGTGTCATCCCCGCCCACTGTGCCCAACACCTCGGGCCAGTTGAGCGAGTCGACCGCCGCGGCCACGGACTGCGCGAACCCGGAGCGGGTCCGGACCACGATCAGGTTGGCCGAGAATTCCACCGAGCAGACCGCGCCCTCGGCCACCGGCGTGCTCCAGCCCTGCTCGCGCCGGGACACGTAGCGGTAGACCCCTGAGCCGTCCGCCACCTTGACCAGGCCCAGGTCACGTATGTCACGCGAAATCGTGGCCTGGGTGGTCTCGATCCCCAGCTTTCCCAGGCGGTCGAGCAGGCTGCCCTGGTTGGAGATCGGTTCGTTGGCCACCAGCTTGAGGATCAGGCTGCGACGTCGCCGTTTTTCATCCGCCATACGAATACACCGATGAATGAGTTGTATAAATATACAAAAATAATTAATAAATTTACAATGGAAGGCGGTCTTTGTCAATAATGTTTCAGCCGCGGGCTGGAAAAAGCGGTGCACCTGACACGAGCAGGCAGGCTATTGCGTTTCCTCCGCAGCGGCGATATGTTTGCTGGGCAGGACGACGGATGGGACGGGAGCTGCGGCGCACCTCGGGTAGGCCCGGTCGGGCCAGTTGTAAGATGAGTCTGCGCTTGGTGATATCTTTCGCAAGATACGGGAAAACGGATGAAGATCGACAAGCACCTGGTCATTCCTGGAAAACTGGGCTACGTCCGGGGCGCCAAGCCCAAGGTGGACTGCATACTCTGCTCGATCCGGGACCGCGACAGCCGGGTGGTCTCGCTGGAGGTGCACCGCGGCCGCCTGATGCTGGTGTCGCTGAACCTGTTTCCCTACAACCCCGGCCACCTGATGATTTTTCCGCTGCGCCACCTGACCGACCTCAGGCAGTTCAACCGCGAGGAGGTGCTGGAAATGCACCGCCTGCAGAAAAACTGCATGGGGGTGCTGGACGAGCTTTACAGCCCGGCCGGGTTCAACGTGGGTTACAATATTGGCCCGACCAGCGGGGCGAGCATCGAGCATATCCACTGCCACCTGGTGCCGCGCCACCGCAACGAGCTCGGTCTGCTGGAGATGATCAGCCAGGGCACGCGCGTGCTGGTGGAGGACCCCCACGAGACCCTGGCCAAGCTGCGCGCCACATTCGAGCGCCGCGGTCTGGTATCCGAACCGTAGGCATACCTCAACACCCTATCACGCCCCTCGAACCACGGAGAAAGCCCGTGAACAGGACTGTCTGGAGTGCTACCTGCGCCGTACTGGTTTGTCTCGCCCTGTCGGGCGCTTGCGGTGTGAAAGCTCCGGCCGGGCCGGAGAAGGACAGCCTGGCCGACGGCACACCGCGCAAGGGCCTGGTCTGCCATCAGGCGCAGCAGTCGCCCACGGTGGACGGCTGGCTGGATGACTGGCAGGGGGCCGACTCGCTTCTGCTGGATGACACCTCCGCAGTGGCCGACCCCAACCGGGTAAAAATTTTCACCCTCTGGGACCGGAATTACCTGTACGTGGGCTACGAGGTGCAGGACCATTACTTAGTCGGGCTCCAGTCCGAGCGCGACCACAAGGCCCTGTACAAGGACGACATGATCGAGGTGCTGATAGACCCGCGGCGCGACTGCACGGACAAATGGCTGGAGGACGACATAGTCTACCACGTGAACGTCCTGGGCCAGGTCAAAGACGACCGCGGCACGCCCGAGGGCGCCAGCGACGCCGCCTGGCAGAGCCAGGGCCAGTGGGCGGTGGGCCACGAGGGGACGCTGAACGACTCGACCGACCTGGACCAGGGGTTCAGCGTGGAGCTGGCGATCCCCTGGAAGGAGATCGGCGTTACGCCCCGGCCCGGTGCAACGGTGGGTATAAATTTTGCAGCCGGAGATGCCGAGGGGCCGGAAGAGCACCTGTGGGACTGGTGCGGGGCCCACCCCTTCCGTCAGCCCGCTGTCTACGGCGTGCTGCGGCTCGAATGATTACCAAAACCGCCTCGTTCACAGGGAGAGTGAAAAGCATGCGCCGGATAGTCTTTTTCGCCACGCTGTGCCTCGCCGTTTTCTTTTCCGCCGCCGCCGCTCAGGCGATCCACCCGGAGCATGGCCGCGACCTGGTCGAGCCCCAGGTGTACCGGGGCATGCAGGCCTACATGCTGGAAAAGCGGTTCGACGCCTGGATTTTCACGGGCCAGGGGGCGTTCGACGACGCCGCGCGGGAGGTCCTGGGCCTGTCCGGGTCCACGCGCCACCGTTGGTTCATCGTGTTGCCCGGCATGGCCACGATCAAGCGTCCCTGCCTGGTCTACCATCCGGATGACGAGAAGGTTTTCAGCGGCATCAAGATGTACCCGCTGCCCTACCGCAGCCGGGCCGAGCTGGAGAAGCAATTCACCGGCTACCTTTACACTTTCGTGCGCAAGGCGGCGCTCAATTATTCAGCCGGTTACAACGTGCCGGACCTGGACCAGGCCGGCGCGGGCGTGGTGGAATGGCTGAAAGGGATGACTTTCGAGGTGATCCCGACCGGCTCGATGCTGTCGTTTTTCAACACGCGCTGGATGCTGGGGCATGTGGATTCGCACCGCGCGGCCGCGGCTGCGCTGGATTCGGTGCTCGGACGGAGCGTGCTCTGGCTGGGAGACCGTCTGGCCGCGGGCAAAAAGACCACGGACCGGGACCTGGCCCGTCAGGTGGAGAGCGGCTTGAAAAAAGCGGGCCTGGAGAGCGTGGCTCCGGTGAGCGTGCGCCTGGATAGCCTGACCCGCACCGAGTTGGCTTCGCCGGACCGGAAGCAGCCCCTGGTGATAACCCGCGGCAGCCTGATCTACCTGGAGGCCTCCGCCCGTCCCCGCAAGGCCGAGTTACCGATGTTCGCCCGCCTGGGCTGGACCCTGGTGGCCGATACGGCCGCCAACGCGTCGCTGACCGGGCAGTGGACGGCTATCGTAGCGGCGGCGCAGGCGGCCCTGGACTGTCTGGAGCAAGGGATGGGCCCGGGGCACGAGGTGCTTGGCTATCAGGTGGACGATACGGCGCGGGCGCTGCTGGGCGCGCCGGATTTGCTTCCACGGCCGCTGGGGTTCAACCTCAACCCGTGGGGCCATTCCTTCGGCGTGCAGCTTGACGACTGGCTGGCCCACGATGACCGGGAGGTGATGCCCGGGATGGGGTTCAGCCTGGAGCCGGGTGTCTGGACCACGAATTACGCCCTGCGCATGTGCAACAACCTGTTCATTTCCGCCGGGCCGGACAATAAGCACACCGTGGACCTGAGCGCTCCGCTGCAGCGGAAAATAATCCCGCTGCTGGCCGGGGAGAAAGGCTTGAAAGAGGCGTTCGCGGCCCCGGTGCAGTGAGCGGGGCGGTCCGGGGTGGGTCGGGATTGTTTAGATCAGTCAGAGAGAGGGGCAGCCGCCGCAGGGGCTGTCCCTTTTTTTATCCCCCTCTCGGCCGCGGCAGGGCCGGGATCAAGCGGGTGCTTCAGGCGGGTCCACCGGGAATTGGAAAGTGGCTTCCATCTCGCGCATGGCTTTGGCGTGACACTCCGGGCAGAGGCCGTGGGTGAAATCGGCGTCGGAATGTGCGCTGATGTACTCCTCAACCTGGCGCCAGTAGCCCGAGTCATCGCGGATTTTCTTGCAGGAGCAGCAGATCGGCAGCATGCCCGACAGGGTGTGCACATTGGCCAGGGCGGTCTCCAGCTCGGAGATCAGTTTGTCGCGCTCGACCGCAGCGAGCTTGGCGGCGTGGATGTCGAGCAGGACCCCCACCAGGCGTGAGGGACAGCCCAGCGGATCGTAATCCAGCCGGCCGATGGCGCGGACATGCCGGGGCGTGCCGTCGGAATGGAGCATGCAGACCTCGAGGTCGTAGCTGTCACCCTCGGAAATGGCCTGCTCCACGGCGGCCTGAATCATATCGCGGTCCCCGGGGTGGATGTAGTCGATCCATTCGCGTCTGGGCTGGTGCTCCGCCGGATCCAGGCCGAGGATGTTGTAGACCTCGTCCGACCAGAGCACACGGCCCGTGGCCAGGTCCCAACTCCAGTTCCCCAGGTGCGCCATGTGCTGGGCCTCGGACAGGGCGGCCTCGCTGCGGCGCAGGGAGTCCTGCTGCCGGCTGAGGCGATGGAACAGCAGCTCCACGGGGCGCTGCAACCCGGTGAAGATCACCGCCCGGTAGACCAGGTAGAAGGAGAGGATTTTAAGCAGGTGGCCGATCATGTTGAACAGGCCGTAGGGATCGGCGTAGAGGGTGAAACTCAGCTCGCTGGCGATGCTGCTGACCAGGGACCAGGCCACGAGTCTGAAGACGGTGGAACTGAAATTGGCGCGCAGCCTGTATAAGCGCAACAGGGTGACGGCGAGCAGGACGCAGAACGCGTACTCCAGAGTGATTTTGAACAGGGTCAGGCCCTGGCCTTCCCGGAAACAGTCCGGGAAATGGCCGCTGAAAATGCTGAGCAGCAGAAGGCCGGACACCACGGCGCAGGTCAGGACCAGCGGCCATGGCCGCAGACGCCGTCCGAGCAGAAATGTGGCGCCAAGGAGGGAAACGCTCTCGATCGCCCGGGCCGCGACCCAGAGCTGGGTGGGCAGGTTGGAGCCGGAGACGGCCATGATATGCATGCCCTTGAAAGAGAGGGCGTGTAGAAGGTCGAACAGGCCGACGAACAGGTAGGCCAGGCCCAGCAGCAGGACAAACCCGTTCTCGCTCACCTGGCGCGAGTTCCAGGCGAACATGAAGATGCCTGCCGCCACCACCACGCTGAACAGTTCGGCCAGCAGGTGGAACAAAAGGTAGTTCCGCTGGCTGACGAACACACCGAGCACCAGGATGGTCAGGACCACTGCCGCGATTTTCAGTTTCCCGGCAAGGCTGTGTCGAAGGTCTTCAGTTTTAGGTTCGGCCATCGGTGCCGACTCCGCTGATTGTGTAAAAGTGGACAGCGCAAAACTTTGGCAATAAGTTAAAGCAATATGCATGCCTTTGCTAAGAGCTTGAATATCAATAGCATAAGAATAACACTCGTTCAATTGTCTCGAAACGTGCGCTTGATTGCATAAAAACATTCAACAGTCGGGGGGCTGTAGTCTGGGATTCAGGGCTGAAGCTTGAAGAGTTCGCCTTTTTCACCGGCGACATAAACGACATGCTCGAATCCGGCCAGAAGGCAGCGGCCGTGCGGAACGAAACCGGCCCGTTCCAGCACGCGGACCGAGCGGCTGTTCACGGGGCGCACGGGCGAGACGATCCGGGCCAGGCCCAGGCGTTCCAGGGCGTAATCCCGGCAGGCGGCCGCGCCCTCGGTGGCCAGGCCGTGTCCCCAGAGTTCGGGTACGAGGAGGTAAGCCAGGGCGGTCTCCTCCCGCTCGGACAGGCGCATCGGGTTCAACCCGATCAGGCCGGCGAACTGGCCGGAGCCGAGGAGCCGGGCGGTCCAGATGCCGTAGCCGTGATGCTCGTAGCGCTCACGGTTACGCAGCAGCCAGGCTGCGGTCCCGTCCCGGTCCAGCGGCTCGGGGTAGAACTCCATCACCCGCGGGTCGCCCAGCAGGCGCAGCATGTCCTCCAGGTCGGCCGGGGTGGAATGCGCGAGGCTGAGCCGCGCGGTGGTCAGGACATTCATCGTTCAAGCCGGGCAACCTGGTTCAGGGTGAATCTGCGACCGGCGGGGCCGGCCGCAGGCAGAGCCGGGAATTATAATACCGGCTGGGTGGGTTCCGGGCAAGGGCCGTCTTGACGGCTTGTGCTCATATCCGTGCTGGAATAGCCCCTCTAAGGCCTTCTTTCGTTTCAGCGGAAGAGGCAAAGCCAGCAGGAACTTATTTGCAGTGATGTCCCTGCGTTTCCCAGCGAGACCCCGTCAGGCGGTAATCGCCAGGAGGCCGGCCAAACCTCCCCCTACACCCTGTTTTCGGATCACAGTGGAGATTTTTTTCCTGCGCGGCTCCCCAAAAAAGCTTAGGGCTTGGCGGCCGATGAGGACGGGGTGATTCAAATCAGAAAAGAAAAGGCCGCCCGGCGGGGGGCGGCCTTTAATTGTCTCACAGGTTACACGTGTTTCAGGCCAGCATGTCTTCGAGCATGCGGTCGGCGATGCCGGAGGCGACCTCGGAATTGTTGTAGTAGCCCGAGTCGATACGCTGGCGGATCTGCTGCAAGCGATCCTCATCCGGGCCGGCCACACTGTCCAGGCCGCTGCGTCCGGCCCCGGCGGCGAGGCGCCGCGAATCGATTATGTCGCCCAGGGCTCCGCTGGTCAGGATCGCCTCGGCGGTTTTCTCCACGACCTCATCGCTCAGGGGCAGTCCGCCGGCCAAAGCGGTGCGGGCTGTCTGCACCTTGTCCTGGCTGACCTCGACTTCCTTTTCCTCCTGGCTCTGGAGGGCCGGGTTCTCGCCCTGGGTGCGCTGGAGGTTGCGCGCCTGCTCGGAGATTGTAACCGTGTCCACCCGGAGCACACCGGAGGCGGAGCCGTCTTTCGCGCCCTTGACCGCCCCCTCGCGGGGTTTGTCCACCGGGGCCTGGTCTTTCAGGCTCTTGGCGTCGGTTCTCTGCAGGAAATTGTCTATTTTCATCGGCAGTCCTCTGGGAAACGCGGCCCGGCGGTCCTGAAATCCAGGCTCCGTGACGGTCCGCTAACAATTCCAGGTCTTATCCGACAGCGGGATATTCCATGTCTTTCTGTCTCTATTATCGACAGCCATCAGGCCGGACTTTAACGCCACGCTCAGGTTTTAATGTCCTTGAACCGGGCTTTCCCCTTCGTGGCGACAGGGGCGTAGCCGAGGAGCATTTTTTTCCCGGCTTTCACCTGGCGCAATTTTCGGGCCAACTCCTGCCTGATTTCGACGGCCCGGTCCAGGCTGACCCGGTCGCGCGCCGAGTGCTCGCGGATACGTTGTCCCAACTCCTCCCACAACTGCCGTGCCCGTGCCGTGAGGCCGGGGCTGTCATGCAGCGCGGACTCGTACTGCGCCCTGGCCTCCTGCAGACGGGCGATGATGCGGTCCTTGCGCTCCAGAACCCGGGGCAGGCGCTCCAGCTCGCCGCTCTCGATCAGGCTCGCCTGGAGCTCGACCAGGCTTCCCAGGTTCTGCAGGCGCACCAGCTCCTGCTCCAGCCTCTGTTCCAGCTTTTCGTCCGCGTTTTTCAATCCGGCGCTCCGCTCCTTAACAGCAGACAGGGAATACTTTCAGTGCCCGATCTGACTGCAAATTTCAAGCCGCGCGGTCCGGAAGGCCGGTTTTCCACTCCGGCAGGCATTCAACCGTAAAACGAGCTTTCAGCACGGTCCGACAGGGCAAGAAATGCCGGTCGCTCAGAGTTCCACCCCGGCAATCGCTTCCTCCAGCACCTGACGGCGCAGGGCGTTGTCCTGGGGCCGCGGGTTGGTGCGGATCGTGGTGGATACCGGGGTCAGCTCGAGGATACGGTCGATGTCCGCCGTGGTGAGCCCCAGCTCACCCAGGGAGCGCTCCAGGCCCAGGCCGCGGTTGAACTCGGCCAGCTCGCGCACCAGTGCCCCGCCCGCCCGGTTCGCGCTCTCCTGCCCGCGCAGTCCGAACAGCCAGGCCAGCTCCCCGATCCGCTCATCCGCCCAGCCCAGGTTGGCTTTCAGGCAATAGGGGGTGAGGATGCCGACCAGCTTGCCGTGGGCCAGGTGACGGTGGCTGCCCACGGCCATGGCCAGCTCGTGGCCCAGGCCCACCCCGGTGCCGATCGACACGCCGCCGCAGTAGGCGGCCAGGAGCATGTTGTGGCGCGCCTCGATGTTGCGGCCCTCGCGCACGGCCAGGGGCAGGTTCGCGCGGATGAGCCTCACCGCATGGGCGGCATGCGCCATCACGATGGCGTTGTTGGCGGTGGACAGGTAGCCCTCGATGGCCTGGCCCAGGGCATCCAGGCCGGTGTCGCGGGTGATATCGGGCGGAAGGTCCAGGCAGAGCTGGGCATCCAGCAGCACCACCGTGGGCAGCATGTCCCAGGAGTAGACACCCTTTTTCACCCCCAGGGCCGGGTTGGTGATCACCGAGACCTTGGTCGCCTCGGAGCCCGTACCCGCGGTGGTGGGGATGGCGATGACCGCGGGGCACTGCGGCCGGAACTGGAGTTTCTGTATCTGGTAGTCGGCCAGGGCGCCCTCGTGCACGCTCATGATCGCGGCCAGCTTCACTGTGTCCATCACGCTGCCGCCGCCCAGGGCGATGAAGATGTCGCAGCCGGTGCGGCGCGCCAGATCGGCGGCG
>JAJFUG010000192.1 GCA_021372515.1 bacterium | reverse complement strand
TCCCACAGGCCGGCGCGGTAGAGGCTGCGCTCGACGATCTCCTCCAGCTTGGCGCGTCCGTGCACCCCGTGGATCCGGGGGCCGTAGGCCACGTTCTCGAAGATGCTCTTGGGGAAGGGGTTGGATTTCTGGAACACCATGCCCACCCGCTTGCGCAGCTCGACCACATCCGTGCCGTTGGAGTAGATGTCCTGGCCGTCGATCATTACCTGGCCTTCCAGCCGTGTCCCGTCGATCGTGTCGTTCATCCGGTTGATCGTGCGCAGGAAAGTCGATTTGCCGCAGCCAGAGGGGCCGATCAAAGCGGTCACCCGGCGCGCGGGGGCCTCCAGGCTCACCTCGTGCAGGACCCTGACCTCGCCGTAGTAGAAATTCATCTTCCGCACCCGGATTTTCGGCTCCAGCTCTTTGTCTTCTACCATTTGTATTTTTTCCTGAAGTGACTTCTGAGTAGGATCGCGAAAAGACTCATTCCAAGCACCAGGATCAACAGAACCAGGGCCGTGCCGTACTGCATGGGCAGCACTTTCTGCGTGTCGGGGTGCTGAGTGGCAAGGACGTACAGGTGGTACGGCAGGGCCATGACCTGGTCGAACACGCTGTGCGGCAGGCTGGGCAGGAAAAAGGCCGCCACGGTCAGAAGGATGGGCGCGGTCTCGCCTGCCGCCCGGCCGATGCCGAGGATCGAGCCGGTGAGCATGCCTGGGATGGCGTAGGGAAGAACGTTCTTGTAGATCGTCTCCCACTTGGTGGCGCCCAGGGCGATGCTGCCGGCGCGCAGCGATTGCGGCACGGCGCGCAGGGCCTCCTCGCTGGAGACGATGATCGTGGGCAGGACCATGCAGGCCAGGGTCAGGCTGCCGGCCAGGATCGAGGAGCCGAAATTGAGGAAGATCACGAACAGGCCCAGGCCGAACAGGCCGAACACGATGGAGGGCACGCCGGCCAGGGTGATGATCGCCAGGCGGATCGCCTCGGTGAAGCGCCCGTGGCGGGCATATTCGGAAAGGTAGATCGCCGCGCCCATGCCCAGGGGCAGGGCCACAAGGATCGTACCCAGCACCAGGTAGAATGTCCCGACAATGGCCGGGAAAATGCCGCCCTCCGAGCCGCTCTTGCTGGGAAAGCCGGCCAGGAACTCCCAGCTCAGCACCGGCACGCCTTTCCAGACTATGTCGAACACGATGTAGCCGATAACGACCACCATCGAGTAGGTGACCAGTCTCAGGATCAGGAAAGCCAGGCTGTCCAGGTTGCGTGAGCGCATCGTGGTTCGTCCCGGAGAAATTACGGTTCAAGGCCCGAGTCAGGAAAGACGGTATTTTTTAAGCACCCTCTGGGCGACCACGTTCAGGATAAAAGTGGCCAAGAGCAGGACAAAGCCCACACAGAACAGGGCGCGGTAATGGTCGCTGCCGAACGGCACCTCGCCCATCTCGGCGGCGATGGTGGCGGTCATGGTGCGCACCGACTGCATCGGGTTGGCCGTGATTATCGGCGAATTGCCCGTGACCATCATCACCGCCATGGTCTCGCCGATCACCCGTCCCATACCCAGCATCACCGCCGAGATGATTCCCGGCAGGGCCGCCGGCACCGTGATCCGGCAGATGGTCTGCAGACGGCTCGCGCCCATGGCCAGCGAGACCTCCTTGTAGGAGACCGGCACGCTGCGCAGGGCGTCCTCGGAGATCGAAATGATGGTGGGCACAGCCATCAGGGCCAGCAGCATCGCGCCGGTCAGGGCGGTCAGGCCGGTCTCCAGATGGAACGTCTCCTTGACCAGCGGCGCCAGCACCACCAGGCCGAAAAAGCCCAGCACCACCGAGGGGATGCCGGCCAGCAGCTCGATGAAAGGCTTTAGGATTTCCTTCTCGGTCTGGCGCGCCACCTCAGAGATGTAGATCGCGCCCAGGACCCCGAACGGCAGGGCGAACAGCGTGGCCAGCACGGTCACCAGCAGCGAGCCGGTAATCAGCGGCAGGATGCCGAACACCTGGGCCTGGAACGAAACCGGGGTCCAGCGCTCGGCCAGCAGGCGTCCCAGGCCCGGATGCAGGGCGAACTGGAAAGTCTCCTTGCCCAGGAAGAGGAAGATGAACAGCACGATGAAGATGCTGGTCGATCCGGCCGCGGTGAGAATCAGGCGCACGGCTTTGTCTTTGAGGAGCTTGGCTGACATCCGACTCATTCCACTCTTAAGTTAGCATCGCCTGACTCAAGGCCGGGAAAGCTCCCGGTCCGCGCCTACTCGATCGAGATGTAACCGGTCTCACGCACTATTTTCTGGCCCTCGGCGCCCAGGCAGTAGTCGATGAACTGCTTGATGTGGCCCTGCGGCTCGCCGTTGGTGTAGAGGTAGAGCGGCCGGGAGATCGAATACTCGCCCGACTTGACCGTGGATTCCGAGGGAATCACCGCCGGGGCGGAGTCATCCGCCTTGACCGATATCATGTGCACCTTGTCACCGGCATCCACAGCATAGCCCAGGCCCACGTAGCCGATGGACTGTGCATCCGCGGCGACCGACTGGATGATGGCCGAGGTGGCCGGCATCAGGCGCGCGTTCGGGGTGTAGTCTTTTTTCTTGAGCACGTGCTCCTGGAAGAACACGTAGGTGCCGGAGCTGGATTCACGCGACAGGACCACGATGGGAGCGTCCTGGCCGCCCACCTGCTTCCAGTTGTCGTACTGGCCGGTGTAGATTTTGTCCAGTTGCTCCAGGGTCAGCGTGGTGACCGGGTTGGCGGGGTTGACCACCACCGCGATCCCGTCACGCGCCACTACGATCTCTTTGGGGTTGACCGAGCGCTGGTGCGCCTGGTCGATCTCCTCGGGCTTCATCTCGCGCGAGGCGGCGCAGATATCGGCCGTGCCGTTGATCAGGGCGGCGATGCCGGTTCCCGATCCTCCGCCGGTGACCGAGACCTGGATGGTCTGGGACTGTTTCATGAAATCCTCGGCCCAGGTGCTCACCAGATGCACCATCGTGTCCGAGCCTTTGATCATGATAGTCTGGCCGCCGCCCTGACCTTTCTCGGGACGGGAACAGCCGGAAACGGCCACCAGGATTACCAGGGATGCAGTCACCGCCGCAAGGATAAGACCGCGCACTTTATCCATTGCTCCGCCTTTCAAAAATGAAGTTGCCGAAAGAATACTGTCCGTATCCGAGGTTTCAGATGAGAAATATAGCTGCATATTATTAGCGTTATGTTAGCAGTGTGTTAGGAATGAATTAGAGGCGGTGCAGGGAGCGGGTCTGCGCGCGGAAAGGCAGCCCGGCCGGAGGCCGGAGGCCGGAGTCTTGACTGGTGCGGCTACGGTCCGGCTGAGACCCGTGTCGCACCACGGGCGCCGGACCGTCCACCGGGCAGGCTCGATTGTTAGAAATGTATTAGCTCAGCTCTCAAGTCAATGTCATTTTCCGGGCAGGGGCAGGTGGATGAAGAACGTACTTCCCGCGCCCGGCTCGCTTTCCACCTCCACGCTGCCCTGATGCACCTGGGCGATATGCTTGACTATCGACAGGCCCAGGCCGGTGCCGCCCAGGTGACGGCTGCGGGCCTTGTCCACCCGGTAGAAACGCTCGAACAGACGGGGCTGGTGCTGCTTTTCGATCCCCGGCCCGTGGTCGCGCACCCGGATTGTCACCCGCTCGCTGTCGGCCGCGGCGGCCAGCTCCACCTTGCCGCCCTCCGGCGAGTACTTGATCGCGTTGTCCAGCAGGTTCGACACCGCCATCTCCAGCAGGTGCGGGTTCATGCGCACCTCCAACTCGGAGGGGCACTCCAGGTCCACGCTCAGGCGGCGGGATTCGGCTTTCGGACGGCAGGCCTGGATGGCCGCGTTCAGCACCGGCTTCAGCCGCAGGGCCTCCAGGTCGATTTCCCGGCGCTCGCCCTCCTGCTCGATGCGGGACAGCTCCAGGATGTCCTCGATGATGGCGTTCAGGCGGTCGGTGTGCTTGAGGATGATGCCCAGGAACCGCTCCAGGTCGGCCGGGTCGTTCTTCGCCCCGCCCATCAGGGTCTCCACAAATCCTTTGATCGAGGTGATCGGGGTTTTAAGTTCGTGGGAGACATTGGAGACAAATTCGCGCCGGATGTTTTCGAGCTGGCGGGTGCGGGTGACATCGTTCAGCACGATCAGCACCTCCCGCTTGCTCTCGGGCTGCAGGAAAGTGGCGCTGGCCTGCAGGTAGCGGGTCTCGCCGATATGGATTGCCACCTCGCCCTCGGCCGGGCTGCCCTGGGACAGGGTCGAGCCGATGAAGCGCTGCAGGTCGCTGTTTCGGATCAGTTCCTGGATCGAGCGCCCGGGGGCGTCCTCGGGCCGCACCCCGAACAGCCGCCCGGCCGCGCGGTTGATCCGGTTCACCCGCTCCTCCTGGTCCACCACGATCACCCCCTCGTTCATGGCCGCCAGCAGGCTTTCCAGCTCGTTGCGCTGGCTGGTGATCGTGGCGATGCGCTCGCTCAGCATCGAGGACATCCGGTTCATGGTCTCGGCCAGATCGCCCACCTCGCGTGAGCGCCCCACCGGCAGGCGGCGGTCCAGCTCTCCGCGGGCGAACATCTCGGCCCCGCGGCGCAGCTCCTCCAGGGGCTGGCTGATCCGCCGGAAGACCCAGAGGTTGACCGCGAACATGATGGCCAGCACCAGCAGGCCGGCCAGGGCGATCTGCCAGTACAGGCCGCGCAGGGCCTTGTTGATCGAGAGCACCGGCGTCGCGGTGCGGATCACCGCCTCCACCCGTCCGCCGGAGAGCACCGGCAGGGCCAGGTACATCATGTCCTTTTCCAGCGTGTGGCTGTAGCGCAGGGTCCGTCCCACCTCGCCGGCCAGGGCCGTGGCCACCTCGGGACGGTCGGAGTGGTTGTTCATCCGCGCCGGGTCCTCATCCGAGTCCCCGATCACCCGGCCCGAGGGCAGCACCAGGGTGAAACGGGTCTGGCTCATCCGGCCGTACACCTTGCACAGGGAATCCACACCCGCCGTATCCCCGCGTTCGAGCAGACTCAGCGCCTGGCTCTCGAAGAAATCCGCCCCCACGCGCAGCGAATGCGCAGTGTGCTCCAGGAAAAACTGACGCAGCGAGTGGGCCGACCAGACCGCCAGCACCAGGAGAGACAAGGCCGTGACGATGAGGTAGGGCGGGTACAGTTGCCACAGCATTTTCCTGGGTCGCATAAGCTCGCACCGGTAAAGGGTGAACAGTCATTGCAGGAGTTCCATTTTTTCAGTATTCTTCAAGCCGGCCTTTCTTGTCAAGCCATTTGAGCGGTTTGCCCTGCCGCGCAACTGTGAGAATAGCGAGAGTACCGCCTTTCGGGTAAGCTTGCTTTTTGGGAAAGAGATGTAATATTCTACACCAATGAAGGATTTACGCCACCGCAGACCTGACAGAGAGGCGGGGTCATGCCCGAGAACAGGGAACAGGACAGACGCTGCGCCGTGCTGTGCGGAATGGACCCGAGCCTGTCCGGGCCGCTGACCGTGGCGCTGCATGCGCTCGACTGGCCCCGGGTGGACGCTGTCAGTCTGGGCGAGGCCCTGGCGCGCCCCTGGAACCCGGCCGAGGCGGCCCTGGCCGACACTCGGGCTGGCGGCGTGAAAGTGGTGGCCGACCTTCTGCGGGTGCTGCCCGAGGGGGTGCAGGTGGCGGTGCTGGCCCTGCGGGAGGAGCTGCCCGAGCTGATGCGCCTTCCAGGCGGTGCCAGGGTGGTGGCCGCGGTTCGCACCGGGACCGAGCCGGGCAACACCGAGCGCCTGACCCGTCTGCTACGCCTGCCCGCGCCCGACGTCTCAGCGGAGGAGGCCCGGCCGGACAGCCCGGCCCTGGACAGCGCCCAGCGGGTGGAGCTCCTGCAGGAGCGCCTTCAGCGCAAGGATTTCGAAATCCGTATCCTGATCGAGGCCTGTGAAAAGATCTCCTCCAGCCTCCAGGTGGGCGAGGTGGTGCGGTTCATCCAGGAATCCGCGCGCCGGATGATGAACGCAGAGAGCAGCTCGGTGATCCTGGTCGATTCCTCGGGCCTGAACCTCTACATCGCCACCTCGACCGGGGACAAGGAGGAACGGGTCAAGGGCCTGCGTTTCCCGGTGGACAAGGGCATTGCCGGCTGGGTGTTCGGCCACGGCCGTCCGCTGGTGGTCAACGACGTGGGCCGGGACATGCGCTTCTATCCCCAGATCGACCAGCTCTCGGGTTTCCGCACCCGTGCCATCGCCGCCGCTCCGATGATCCTGCGCGGACGGATAATCGGGGTGGTCGAGGTGCTCAACCAGGCCGAGGCCCGCGGTTTCCCGGATGACCGGATCGAGCTGTTCTGCACTTTCGCCAACCTGGCCGCCCTGGCCCTGGACAACGCGATCAGCTTCGACACCCTGAGCCAGAACTACCACCTCCTGCTGAACGAGCAGATGCGCCACGACGGCCTTGAGCAGAGCGAGAACGAGGCGATGCGACGGGTCTACGAACTCTGCCGCCAGGTGGCGCCCCTGGAGAGCACGGTGCTGCTGCAGGGTGACAGCGGCACGGGCAAGGAGCTGCTGGCCGACCTGATCCACCGTCTGAGCGGCCGCAGCGACAAGCCGATGATCAAGGTCAACATCGCCGCCCTGCCCGAAAACCTGGTGGAAAGCGAGCTGTTCGGGCACGAGAAAGGCTCGTTCACCGGGGCGCTGGCCCGTGCGACCGGCAAGTTCGAACAGGCTGACCGCGGGACCATTTTCCTGGACGAGATCGGCGAGCTGCGTCCCGATGTGCAGGTCAAGCTGCTGCGGTTCCTGCAGGAGCACACTTTCGAGCGTATCGGCGGCAAGGCGACGCTCAAGGTGGATGTGCGGATCATCGCCGCCACGAACAGGGAACTGCGCAAGGCGGTGGCCGAGGGCCAGTTCCGCAAGGACCTTTTCTACCGTCTGAACGTGGTGCCGGTGTTCGTACCGCTGCTGCGCGAGCGGCGCGAGGACATCCCCCCGCTGGTGGACTTTTTCATCCGCAAGTTCAACGGCGAGCTGAACCGCAAGGTGAGCGGGATCGACCCGGAGGCCCTGGCCTGCCTGAGCGCCTACCCCTGGCCTGGCAACATCCGTGAGCTGGAAAATATAATCGAGCGTATCCTGGTGATGAAAAGCTCCGGGGTGATCCGGATCGAGGATATCCCGGCCGAGATCTCCACGCCCGCCCTGCAGCCGGCCGAGCCCACCGCAGCCGCCGAAACCGCTGCCGCCCAGATGACCGGCCGCGGAATGTGGGAGGTGGAGCGCGAGCTGATCGAGCGCACCCTGCGCGAGAACGCCTTCAACCAGTCACGCACCGCCCGCATTCTGGGGATCAGCCTGAACCAGTTGCGCTACCGGATCGGCAAGTTCCGCATCGAGGTCCGCAAATAGGCCCACTTGTTGTGAATTATCACAACAAGTTGTGAATATTCACAACAATCTGCCACACCCGGAGCACCGTATTTCCCGCCGGACTGTTTTTCATCCCGAATCAACTCCAGCCGGAATCAGGAGTTATCCCTTGTGTGACGGAACGCGCTCTGCTCTGGCACACGGCTTGCCTTTTCATAAACACGACTCAGCCAGTCAGGCCCTCCGCCGGATCAACAAGCGAGGTGACCATGCATGCCGGTCCCGATTTTCCGCTGGTGAGCCGGATGGAGCCCGGAGCGGTCCGGGCGGGTGAACAGGCGATCGAATTGAGCCTGGAGGGACACAGTCTGGACGGGATAGTGAGTGTGCAGTTCGTGGGCGGGGGCATCCGGGTGCTGACTCTGGGCCGGGAAGGCCCGAACAGGCTGAAACTCGAAATCTGCGTGGACAGGACAGCGGCGACAGGGTACCGTTTCCTGCTCCTGACCGACATCCGCTCCGGGGTGATAGTCGCCCGGCAGCAGCTCCTGGTCGAAGCCTGGTCCCGCGGAGTGGATGTCAGCGAAAGACTGGAAAAGCTCTCTCCGGAGGCGCGAGTCCCCGGAAAGCCGGCGCGCGAAAGCGCCACCCTGGCTAACCCTTACGACTGGATCTGAATATCGAGCTAAGAAATCTGCCTCCAGTGGAAGATCGTTCAGTCGGGCTGTCCGGAAATGCAGCATAAACTTATCCAATACCTGGCGGGGGATGAGAATTCCGGTTCAATCCAATGGCTGAGCGGTCTTCCCCTGGGGGCAGCCGTTTTTGGGGGTTCATTCTCCCGGAAACGGAAGGCACGGACAAGCGCACCCGGAGGCAAAGTATGGACATGTCAATCGGCCATTTTACAATCGAGGCCCCGGCCGGCGCCGGCCTCTCCTCGGAAGTCATCAAGCTGGACATGCTCCCCCGGAACGGCGACAAAGAAATCGGAATTTACGACCTTCTCGACCTGCTCAAGGTAGTCGACCCCAAGTACACCTGCGATAACGGCCTCGATCTGGAGGTCAGCGATTACAGCCGCATATTCCTCCTGTTCGAGCGCTTGAAACACCTGGCTGGCTGAGCCTTAGGCCGCAGCCTGGCCCAAGGGTGCAAATCGCTTTCCTGCCGCCGCCGAATGTGCTATAATTGCCCCGATCCCACCCGGAGCCATCATAACACACGGAGGCGCTCGTGCACGGTGTCAAACCCGCCGGCGGGCTTCGCGCCCGCATCACTCGGTTGTTCTTTGCCGTATCGCTGCTCTGTCCCGCGTTCCTGGGCGCCCAGGCGGAGGACCTGCGGGTGCTCCAGGACTGGCGCCTCTACAGCCCCGCGGGCGACCTATTCTACCGCAGCCTGGCCCGGGAGGCTTTGGGCCTGCTCGCGGCGCGGGACAGGGAACTGGCCGGCCTGCACGGACGGACGCAGTGGGAGCGCTACGCCGCCTCGGTGCGGGCGCGCCTGGCCGCCTCTTTCGGGCCGCTGTGGGAGAAGACCCCGCTCAACGCGCGCACGGTGGGCGCTTTCGAGCATGCGGGCCTGCAAGTCGAGAAGATCATCTTCGAGTCCCGTCCCGGCTGGCAGGTGACCGCGGCCGTGGTCCGTCAGCCCGGCCTGGAGGGCCGTCTGCCTGCGGTGCTCCTGGTCTGCGGCCATACGAACGACGGCCTGCGCGGCTACCAGCAGCAGATATTCAACCTGGCCCGTCGCGGGTTCGTGGTGCTGTGTTTCGACCCGATCGGCCAGGGCGAGCGCTACCAGTACTATGACCCGGAGCTTGGCCGCAGCCGCCTGGGCGGCACCACGCACGAGCATTCCTATGCCGGCCTGCAGTATCTTCTGCTGGGCCGCACCATGGGTGCGGTGCGGCTGTGGGACGGCATCCGGGCGGTGGACTATCTGCTGAGCCGTCCGGATGTGGACCCGGCGCGGATCGCGGTGCACGGCCGCTCGGGCGGCGGGACCATGTCCTCCTACCTGGGGGCGATGGAGCCGCGGATCAGCGTGGCCGCCCCGGAATGCTACCTGACCAGTTTCCGCCGTCTGTTCGAGTCCATCGGGCCGCAGGATGCGGAGCAGAACCTGCTGGGCCAGATCGCCGCCGGCCTTGACCACGGCGATTTCCTCATCGCCCGCGCGCCCAAGCCCAGCCTGATGCTCACCACCACGCGCGACATGTTCTCAATCGCCGGGGCGCGCGCCACTTTCGCCTCGGTCCGCCCGGCATTTGACGCCCTGGGCGCGCCGGGCAACCTCCAGATGGTGGAGGATGACGCCCCGCACCAGTCGACCGTGGCCAACCGCGAGCGTCTGTACGGTTTCCTGCGCCGTCAGTTCGGCACGCCCGGCGACACCGTGGATGTGACTTTCCCAGTTGTCCCGCCCGACAGCTTCAAAATCTCTGACACGGGGCAGGTGATCACCTCCGGCTCGCGCACCATCCACGAGTTGATCCTGGAGGATGCCGCCCCGGTGCTGGCGCAACTGGAGCAGAACCGTAAGGATATCAAGGCGAACCGCGAGCGGGTGAGCCGCGCCGCGCGCAGCCTCGCCGGCCTGGGCGGGCCGGTCCCGGCCGGGCCGGCGCTGTTTTGCGGACGGTTCACGCGCCGGGCTTGCTATGTGGAAAAACTGGTCCTCGACTCCGAAAGCCCCCTGCCCCTGCCGGCCCTGGTTTTCGTGCCCAAGGGCGCCGGGCCGCACCCGGCTATCCTGTGGCTGGATGACCGGGGCAAGGCCGCCGCGGGCGTGGCCGGGGGTGAGCCGGAGCGCCTGGCCGAGGCCGGCTGGCTGGTGCTGTCGCTGGATCTGCCCGGTTTCGGCGAGCTGGCCGCCGACCCGCACGCCGATGACTCGGTGATCCAGGGGGTGAGCTACAACCTGTTGTTCGGGGCGCAGCTTGTCGGCCGCAGCGTGACCGGTATCCAGGCCCGCGCCGCCGAGGCCGCCCTGCTCTACCTCCAGGGCCGCCCGGATGCCGCCGCGGCCGGGGGCTCTGTGGTTGTAGCCGCCGGGGCGGCCGGACCGGCGGCGCTGCACGCGGCGGCGCTGGGCGCTCCGGTGCGGGCGCTCTGCCTCGGCCGCAGCCTGCTTTCCTGGGAGTCTGTCCTCGAAACACGCTGGTATGACCAGGCCCTGGGAGCCACAATCGTGCCCTCGGCCCTGCTGCAGTACGACCTTCCGGACCTGGCCGGCTTGTTTGCCCCGCGTCCGCTGCTTGTGGCCGGTCCCCTGGGCGGTGATGGCGCCCCGGCGGATTCGGCCCTGCGCGAGGGTTTCGCCGCCACTGTGGCCACCGTCGCCGGAGGCGACAACGGCCTTAGCTTCGCCGCCGACTCCAGCGGGCTGGCGCCCTGGCTGGCGGGTCTGGCCCATCCGGCGGTGAAATAAGGCTTTTCGACGCCGGAGCGGATCGGCCGGTCCCCTCACGAAAAAAATCTCGCAGGAATACTATTGTCCCTTGGAGGATTTGATTTTAAATTCGTCCGTATTAAGAACCAATTCACCCAAACCCTACCGGAGAAACGAATGACAACCCCGCGCCGCCTGTACCCGCTGCTCATTGCCGCCGTCACCCTGCTCGTCCTCGCCTGCGGGGGGCGTAGCGGCACGGTGCCGTTGGGCACCCGCCAGGCCCGTCCCCTGGACTGGGCGAAAAACCTGCACCCGCGCCTTCTGCTAACCAGCGGCGAGCAGGAACGGCTGCGCGGGGCGATCACCGGCAGCCACAAATTTCTCTGGGAACGTTTCCTGCAGGACCTTCCCGCGCGCCTGGAGGCGGCGAAGCAGCCGTTCGGCGATGAGATGGACCGCGGCCACGGCGATATCGCCCCGGACCTGTGTTTCGCCTGGGCCATGACCGGCAGCCCGGAACATTTCGCTGCCGCCCGCGACTACGTTCTGCGCCTGGCCCGCAGTCCCGAGTGGAACCCGTCCAACGACCTGATCCACGGCCACCTGCTCCAGGGCCTGGCCCTGTCCTACGATTTCCTGTACCAGTCGCTGAGCCCGGCTGAGCGCGCCGAGGTGGCCGCCCGCCTGGAGCGCGAGTGCGAGACCGAGTACGAGCGCATGACCACGGGACGGGTCTGGTACCGCAACGAGTATTTCCAGAACCACGCCCATTCCAATTTCAGTGGCCTGGCTTTCGCCGCCTGCGCCCTGTACGGAGAGGACGAGCGCGCCGGACAGTGGCTGGGGCTGTGCGAGGCGTTCTTCGACAGCACGTTCGCGGTGATGCCCCCGGACGGCGGCTCCTGCGAGGGCCTGAGCTACGGCTCCTACTCGCTGGAGTATATCTGCCGCTACACCGAGCTGGCCAAGAGTCTGCTCGGGAAAGATTACTTCCAGTCGAGCGACTACCTGAAGCATTCCCCGGATTTCCTGCTGCACAGCACCCTGCCGGTGATGACCGAGGCCGAGTGGGCCATGACTTTCGGCGACGCCCCCAGGCACAGCAACTGGCACGGCCCCGAGCCGCAGCTTTTCCTTCTCGCCTCGCGCTACGGCAACGCTGCGGCGCAGTGGCTGGGCCGCAAACTGATCGAGCAGAACCCCAAGGGCCTGGGCAGCGCCGGGTGGTGGGCCCTGCTCTGGTACGACCCGACAGTGGAGAGCGCCGACCCGGCTACGTTCCCCACCCTTCATCACATGACCGACCTGGACCAGGTGATGCTGCGCTCGAGCTGGACCGACCAGGGCGCTACTATGGTAGGCCTCAAGAGCGGGCCATTCATGGGACGCCGCATGTCGAAGCTGACCACCTACGACTGGGGCACCGGGCACCAGCATCCGGATGCCGGAAGTTTCCAGCTTTTCTCGCACGGCCAGTTCCTGGCCATTGACCCGCTTTACACCGGTTTCAAGCGCGCCGCCAACCACAACACCCTGCTGGTCAAGGGCCAGGGGCAACTGGGCGATGAGGTGCAGTGGTTCGCCGCGGCCGAGGCCCTTCAGTTCGGGCATTATCCGACCGTGACCGCGGTCGATTCCTGCGCCGCCTGGGACTGGGTCACAGCCGAGGTGGCCCCGGCCTACCACCCGGCCCTGGGGCTGAAACAGTTCACCCGTCATTACCTTCTGATCAAACCCGATATCCTGCTTCTGGCCGACCGGGTGCAGCTTTCGGACAAGGGTATGTGGCTGACCTGGCCCTCGGACACCCTGACCACCGAGGGTGGGTTGAGCCACAACGACGCCGGCTACGCGGTGGGTCCGCAGGGCGAGGCCTGGACCACGTTCCGGGGCGAGAGCGGCAGCTACCGCCTCTACTGCCTCTGCCTGGACAACCAGCCCGGCCAGGGCGAATACAGTTTCGTGGTGGGCGACAGCGTGGTCCACTCCTGGAAGAACACAGGCACGGACACTGATTTCAGCCTGGAGCTTTCGCCCCCGGTCACTATCAACAAGGGCGACCGGGTGGCGTTCCGGGGCGCGCCGATGGCCCCGGGCTGCCGGATGATCAAGATGGCCGCGTTCAGCGAGGATGTGCCCGCCCGGCGCGAGGTTAAGTGGCTGCTGCACCTGGACCCCAAAGCCTGGGTCAGCGCCGGAAAGAACGGGATCACCGCCGTGCAGGAGGGCGCCGCCCTGGACCTTCACTGCCTGACCCCGCTGGCTGGGGACCTGGCTTGCGAGACCTGGGAGGTCAAGAAGGCCAATATAGAGCCGTTCACCTACCGCCAGACCACCCGGGTGGAGGAGATCCCACAGTTCGAGGGCGACAGCGCGCTGATCGTGAACCTGATCCACACCCGCGATACGGATGGCAAGCCCCTGAGCGACATAAAGTTCAGCCGCGAGGGCGGAGTGCTCAAGGTTTCCTGGAAACTGGCGGGCCGGGCGGCCAGCCTGGACTGGGACCTGGACGCGCGCCGCGTGGAGCTGAAATAGTCGGGGCCGGCTCCGGTGTGTCGAGGCAGAGCCGAATTGAAAACAACGAACTGCGATACAGGGGGCGCACCCGTCTGTGCGCCCGGGCGGCCCACCCGGGTCTGCCCATAGAGCCGACTATTCTCTGGGGGACAACCATATGAAACGATTCCACTCACTGGCCTCCGGCCTGTCGGGCCTGGCGCTCGCCGCGGTCTGCCTCGCGCCCGGACTGTCCGCCGCCGCGCAGAAAACGGAGACAACCTCGCCCATGCAGCCCCAGGCCGTGCTGAATATCCCCGAGGACAGGGCGTTAAGCCCCTACACCGGCTACACCCGCGCCCACTGGCTGGCGATCACCGAGAAGCTGATCCTGGGCGTGCTGCCCTGTTTCGACCCCAAGACCGGCATGCCGGTGCTCAAGGGCACCCCGGGCGAGACCGGGCATTTCCAGCACCTGTTCGACGTGGCTGGCGCGCGGGAGACTTTCGACCGCACCATGACTCTGGTGGCCTTTTACACCGCGGCCACGGGCAAGGACGTGATCCCCGGCTGGAAAGGCTCGATCGTGGAGCCATACCTCAAGGAGGTCATCCGCGGCACCGACCCGTCGAACCCCGGCTACTGGGGCCCGCACCCCAAGACCGACGTGTTCGGCACGTGTCTGGCCACCGCGATCCTGGCCAGCCCCCGCTTTTTCTGGGACCCGCTGACCGAGGCCCAGAAAAAGAATGTCCTGGCCTACCTTCAGGACCTGGTCCACACTTTCGCCTACGACTGCAACCACTGGTATTTCCACATGGCGGCCGTGCCGGTGCTGGAGCGCGCCGGAATGGAGAACAACCGCGAGTTCCTGAGCCAGATGTTCCGCCGCATGCTGGACTGGCACCGCGGGGACGGCTGGTTCATGGACGGCGGCAACCGCAGTTTCGACATGTACAACTACTGGGGTTTCCAGCTCTACAACCAGCAGTTGATGTGCTATGACCAGAAGTGGCACGACCAGTTCGGCGCCGAGGTCAACCGCACCACGGACGAGTTCCTGAAATCCTTCCCCTACCTGTTCGGCCGGGACGGCGGGCCGGTCCCCTACGGCCGCTCGACCACCTACCGTTTCGCCATGCTTTCGGCCCTGGGCTGGGCGCAGCTCAACGGGGCCAACACCCTGGACCCGGGTATGAGCAGAAGAATCGCCTCGGGCTGCCTCAAGTATTTCTGGGAGAACGGCTGCCTGAGCGCCAACGGGTTGCTGGAGCCGGGCTACCGCGGGGTCAACAGCGCCGTGGCCGAGCCCTACATCGACCGCGGCGCGCCCTACTGGGCGGCGCAGGGCCTTTGCTGCCTGCTGCTCCCCGAGAAAGACCCGTTCTGGACCGCGCTCGAAAAACCCATGCCCGCCGATGGCGCCGGGGGACGGGTGGCCCTGCCGGGAGCGCAGATGTTGCTCAAGGTGAGCCCCGTGGACGGGGAGGCGCGGCTCTACCCGGTCGGGCAGACTTTCACCCACTGGGGCGCCTGGCAGCGCGGGGTCAAGTACTGCCAGCTCGCCTACTCCAGCTACCTGGGCTGGGCCGTGACCGGCGAGGGCGGCCCCGACCTGGGCGCGGGCCGCACCGGGTTCTCGCAGGACGGGAATAAGTGGAAATGGCGCGAGAAGCCGCGGGTGATCCAGGTGAGCGATGACCACCTGGAGGGCCGCGAGTACATGGAGTTCCCCGACACCTTGTTCCCGGCCGGGGACTACGACGATTACGGCGAAATCCACACTCACACCCTGGTGGGCACGGACGGCGAGGTGCACGTGTTCTGGCACGACAGCGGACGGCCGGTCTACCTCTGGCTGGGCGGCTACAGTATCAGCGTGCCCCAGGGCGGGAAGCTGGAGAGCGAGAAGGCCCAGGGACGGCTGGAGATAGCCGGCGGCGGGAACCACTCGCTGATCCGGGTGCTCCAGGGCCCGGCGGGCGTGCTCCAGAGCGAGCTGGTCGAGCCGCGGCCCGGCTGGCTGCACTCGCACAATTTCGGCGGACGGGGCGCGTACCCGTTCTGGCACTCGACCGAGCCGGTGGGCGCCAATGTCCCGGTGGTGGTGTATGTCAACGGCACGCGGGGACGCACCCCGGTGGAGCCGCAGTCGCTGGCCGTGCGCACGGAGCGTGACAGAATGTACATCACCTTCGAGGGCCGCGAGTACTGTATCCGGGTGCCGTACTGATAGCAGGTTGTTGGATGCCGGGGCGCGCACACAGCTGCGCACGGGCGAACACAAGGTTCGCTCCTACGGCACCGTCTGGCCTCCCACGAGGGTAAACCTGCTTGCGGCTGTCAAGCCGCCGCAGTTCGGCCTTTGGGGGCCGCACCTGTCTGAGCCTCCCGCCAAGGCAGCGTGTAACGGGGTGTGAAACGGCCAGGGTTGAAATTGTTGCACAGCGCGGCGGCGATTCGCGGCAGCGCCGCCGCTGCAACGTGGCAGCGGAATCAATGCTTCGTGAACACCATTGTCAGAAATAGTGTTGTGGCACGGACGAGTTTGCCGCCCCCGCTGGCTTTGCTGCTTTGGCCGAAACCAAAGCAGAAAGGGGTCTTTCGGCCTCTCACTGCAAGTTCCTAAGCCGGACGCTACTGGGGCCAGAGGGGATTTACTTGGAAATGAAACCAGCTCCTTTTCAGTGCTGATCACCGCCGTGCCACTCCGGCACGGGGGTTAAGGAAAAATGAGTCGATCCACAGGAGGAAGAACCATGCCAGCCGGACCAGTCGACAACCGCGTATTCTACTACACCGCGCCGCGCACGCTCGAAGTGAAGCCGGAAGCCTGCCCGCCTCCCGGGCCGGGCCAGGTGCGCTGCCGCACCCTCTGCGGGCTGGTCTCGATCGGCACCGAGATGATCTGCTACGAGCGTAACGTGGAGCCTGGCACGGGTTGGGACGCCTGGGTGCAGTACCCGTTCGAGCCGGGCTACTCCAGTGTGGGCGAGGTGGTGGATGTCGGTCCGGGAGTGGAGAACGTGAAGCCCGGGCAGATTGTCTGCTCGACCGCGGCGCACCGGGCCTGGTTCGTGGATCGCGCCGACCTGATACACCTGGTGCCCGAGGGTATCACACCCGAGCAGGCGGCCTGGTTCTGCCTCAACATCATCGTACAGAACGGCCTTCGCGAGTCGAAGCCCACCCTGGGCGAGAACGCGGTGGTGGTGGGCCTTGGCCCGCTGGGCCAGCTCGCCGTGCGCCTTCTGGGCCTGGCCGGGATGAGCCGCCTTATCGCCGTGGACCCCATGCCCAGCCGCTGCACCCTGGCCCAGGGCAACGGCCCGACCGATGTGATCTGCTCCACCTGCGACAAGGCCGAGGCGAAGATCGCCGAGCTGACCGGGGGGACCGGGGCGGAGATAGTCTACGACATCACCGGACACCCGGCGGTGTTCCACAGCGCGTTCCGCATGCTGGGCAAGCGCGGCAGGCTGGGCCTGATCGGCGACGTGCCCTGGCCCAGCCAGCAGAACCTGACCCAGGACGTGATCGGCAAGAGCATCTCGATCATCTCGGCCCACGCCACCACGCCGCCCTGGGAGGGCAACAGCTACTACCGCTGGGGCAAGAAAGAACTGGTGCAGTTCTTCTTCAAGATGCTGGCCCAGAAGAGGATCAGCCTGGAAGGTCTGGTCACGCACCGGATCACGCCGGACCAGGCCCCGCAGACATACGCCGACATTTTCGCCGACCGCAGCCGTTACCTGGGTGTGATAATCGACTGGCGCAAAGGAGCCTGACCATGCACAAGCCATTCCGTTTCGCCGTCGTCGGCACCGGAGACATAGCCGGGTTCTACCTGGGGCATTTCAACGCCCGCTCGGAAGAGTTGCGCGAGGGAGTGGAGTTCGCCGGGGCCTGGGACAGTCTGACCGAAAAGAGCCACTCTTTCGTGGAAAAACACGGCGGCCGGGCCTATGGCACGCTGGATGAGCTGCTGGCCGATCCCGCGGTGGACGCGGTGGTGAACCTGACTCCGGCCCAGGTCCACGAGCAGATCACCCGCCGCGCCCTGGAGGCGGGCAAGCACGTGCATTCCGAAAAGCCGCTGGCCCTGAGCCTGGAGGCGGCCGCGGAACTGGTCTCCCTGGCCGGCGGCAAGGGGGTGACTCTCTCCTGCTCGCCTTTCATCCTGCTGGGGCGCAACCAGCGCAAGGTGAAAGACCTTCTGGACTCGGGCCGGATCGGCAAGGCGGTTTCGGCCACGGCCGAGCTGTACCACGGGCGCGCCGAGACCTGGCACCCCAATCCGGAGCAGTTCTACAAGGTGGGTGCGGGCCCGGTGCTGGATGTCGGCCCCTATCCCGTGTCGCTGCTGCTCTACTGGTTCGGTCCGGTGAGCGAGGTGCAGGGCATGTTCGACATCGCGGTCCCGGAGCGCACCGACCTCAGCGGCCGCACGTTCAAGGTGCAGGTGTTCGACCACGGTTTCGCCCTGCTGCGGTTCCGCAGCGGGGTGATCGCCCGGATCGCGTTCTCGTTCGCCAATTCCAACACCAGCCATCATGGAATGGAAATCCAGGGCGACAAGGGCAGCCTCAGCCTGGCCTCGATGTTTGCCGCCGAGGGCGAGCTGCGCGTTTCGGAGCGGGACTCCGGTAAGTGGGACCAGGTGGAGGGCACGCCCGGGCCCTGGCCGGCCAGCGGCGTGGACTGGTCGGGCGGGATCATGGAGCTGGCCCGCGCCGTGCGCGACCATCGCGAGCCGGCCGACTCGGCCCGCCTGGCCCTGGCGACCCTGGAGGTGCTGTTTGCGATCAACCGCGCCGCAGCGAGCGGGCGCACGGTGAGCCTGGACGAAGAATAACCGACCTTGCGGAAAGGGCTATGAGTGTGGAGCGAATGAAGAAAGAAAACAGACTGTCGCATGTGGAAGACCAGTCCCTGTCCGCCCGTCTGGACAGCCTGGTCCGGACCGCGGAGACCGCCCTGCGCGCCGGGCGCAGTTTGGCCGAGGCGCTGGGCGCCCAGGACCTGGCCCTTCTGCAGAGCCGCTACAGCCGTTTCGAGGACAGCCGCGACAGCGCGGGGTTCCTGACCGACAGCACCCATGTAATCACCAGGGTCGGCACGCCGCGGCCCTGGATCCATTTCCTGGTCAGCCACCACGACCGCGAGTTCGGCCTCTACGGCACTCTCTGGGACCAGACCGGGGCCGGGTTCAGTTGCTATGACGGGGTGCACGCCGGCCCGCTGACCGCCAACGGTGACAAGTCCTATGTGCCCACCGCTCCAAGGGCCGCGGACCAGCGCTTTTTCTGGCTGCGCGAGGAAACCGCCGCCGGGGTGGATATCTGGCACGCCTTTCCGCTGCAGGGGCGCGAGGAGGAGCAGTACCGCGATTTCCGCTGCGAGCAGGGGACCGCCTCGCTGGCCATCGCCGCCGAGCGGAGCGGGATCGGCACGCGGCTCGAGGTGTTCGTGCCCCTGGATGAGAGCCTCGAAGCCTGGCGATTGACTCTGACCAACCGCAGCGACCGCACCAGAAAGCTTTCGCTGTTCGTGCAGGTCAACTGGGGCCTGGAGTCCTACCCCGGGGATGCCTTTGTCCAGCAGGTGGTGAGCGAGGGAGTGGTCTACCCGGAGCAGCACGCTCTGCTGGCCTTGAACAACGACCGCAACAACCTTCTGCCCCGCTCGGGCTGGCTGATGAGCAGCCGGGCCTTCGAAAGCTGGGACCTCTCGGGCGAGGATTTCACCGGCGGCGGCCGTCAGAGGCTGTTCCCCCGCGCCGTGAGCGAGGGCCGCTGCCGCAATTCCTCGGGCTACCAGCCCTGGATGGGCCTGGTCTCGGCCATGCAGTTCAGCTTCGAGCTGGCGCCCGGTGGCAGCGAGGCGGTCGAGCTGTTACTCGGCACCACGGCCTGCGACCGCGAGGCGTTCCGGGGCGAGCTTATCGCACTGCGCGGACGGTTTTTCGCGCCCGGGGCCTGGACGGCCCGCCTGGAGGAGGTGCGGGCCTGCTTCGAGACCCAGGTGCGCCGTCAGGTGGGCCACACCCCGGACACCGAGCTGGACCGTTTTTACAATGTCTGGTCGCGCCAGCAAAACCACTCCCAGAGCCGCCTTCTGCTGGGCAACCCCAAGCTGGGAGTGCGCGACATCCTGCAGTACCTGCTGGGTATCTGCTCGTTCGACCCGGAGTACGTAGCGGTGATGCTGGCCACCACGCTGCGCCACCAGTACGCGGACGGCGGGGCGATGCGCGGGTTCGACAAGATCGCAGGCGGGCGGCACGACCTGCGCCGCTACATGGACAACTGCTCCTGGATCCCCGACACCCTGGTCACTTATGTCAAGGAGAGCGGGGATTTCGCTTTCCTGGACCGCGAGGAGGGCTTTTTCAACCCGGAGACCGGGCGCACCGAGAGCACGAACCCGGCCACGATCTACGAGCACGCCCGCCGCGCTGTGCAGAGCCTGTATGAAAACCGCGGGCTGCACGGGCTGTGCCTGATCGGCCACGGCGACTGGAACGACGCCCTGGACGGGGTGGGCCGCGACGGCAAGGGCGTGAGCGCCTGGCTCTCGATGGCCCTGGTCTGGGCCGCCCGCAAGTTCCGCGAGCTGGCGGCATTCCGCGGTGACAGCGCGAGTATGAGCCTGATGGACGAGATTGTCGCCGAGGTCACGGCGGCGCTCAACACCCACGCCTGGGACGGCAGCCACTACATCTACGCGTTCTCCTCGGACGGCCGTCCGGTGGGTAGCAGCGCCTGCGCGGAGGGCAAGTTCCACCTGAATGTCAACGCCTGGGCCCTGTTCAACGGAGTGGCCGGGGCGGCCGGACGGGTGGGGGCAGTGCTGGAGGCGGTGGAGAAGGTCAACACACCCCTGGGCTGTGTCCTCATCGACCCGCCGTACACGGTCGCCTCGCGCGCTCTGGTGGGCCGTATCGCCGACCAGGTGCCGGGGCAGTTCGAGAACGGGGCGATTTACACCCACGGCCAGAGTTTCCTGACATACGGCCTGGCCTGCCTGGGCCAGGGCGGGCGCGCCTGGGCCGAGCTGAAAAAGATCCTGCCCTCCGCCACCCTGCCCGATATCGCCACCGGCCCCCCGCACGAGATGTCGAACTACACCGTGGGGCCGAGCCACCCCTATTTCGGGCGCAACCTGTTCAACAATTTCACCGGCTCGATCGGCTGGCTGCGCCGCAGCGTGGAGCGTATCTATGGCGTGCTGGCCGATTTCGACAGTTTGATTGTCGACCCGGTCCCGCCGCGGCAGTGGAAAGAGTTCAGCGTGGAAAAGGTGTTCCGCGGCTGCCGGGTGACTGTGAAAGTGTCCAACCCTCAGGGTGTGGCGCGCGGCGTGCTGCGGGCGCGTCTGGACAGCGGCGAGACGCTGCCCGTGGAGGGTGGGGCCGCGCGAATTCCGCAAGCGTTGCTGCAGGGCCGCAAGGCGGTCACCTGCGAGGTCCTGCTGGGTAAATAAGCGAGTTGTTTTCCGGCCCGGGCCGGGCTTTCCGGCGCCAGGCGCATATCGATCCAAAGAGGGAGGTAGTACTTAAAATGCCGGTTACGAATGTCAAAGGTGAAAAGATCCGTCTGGCCGACTACACCTGGGATGAGTTGGAGTCGCGCCCGGACAGAAAGAGCCTTATCTTTGTCCAGACCATCGGGGCGACCGAGGAGCACGGCTATCACCTGCCCATGGGCACGGACACTTACCAGGCCGTGGCGGTGGCCGAGGCCGCGGCGAAAAAGCTTTCCAACGTGATTGTCATGCCCGAGATTCCCTACAGCTACTGCCTGGACACGATGAGTTTCTGCGGCACGGTCACTTTCAGCGCCGCGACTATTATCTCGATGGTGGGCGATATCGCCGAGAGCGTCTGCCGTCATGGGTTCGGCCGTCTGGTGCTGTTCAACGGGCACGGCGGCAACAAGGGCGTGCTGGAGACCGCCCTGCGCGATGCGCTCCAGCGCCTGGCCGGCCCGGCGGCGAACCTGCGGCGCGATTTCCGGATGTACCTGGTGAACGCATTCTCCACCATCGCCCCGCAGCTCAAGGCGATGACCGAGGGCAAGGACTACGGTCACGCCTGCGAGCTCGAAACCTCGCTGATGCTGGCCCTGGAACCCTCCCTGGTGAAAATGGAGCGCGCGGTGGATGAGTACATGCAGGGCGACCCCGACCTGATCTGGATGGTGCGCGACATGAAAGAGGGCTCCGTGAGCGGCATCCACGGCGCGGCGACGCTCGGCACGCGGGAAAAAGGCGAGAAGCTTTTCAAGCTCCTGGTTGATGACCTGGAGAGTTTTCTGCGACGGATTCAATAGGAGCAACTGAAACATAAATTATCCAACAATTGCCAAAGGAGGTTGAATGACGACGATTTCACGGGTGGACACACTGGTGGTGGCGATCTACATGCTCCTGATGGTCGCTGTCGGTGTGGCCCTGTCGATCTTCAACAAGAACGACGCCGATTTTTTCAAGAGCGGGAACAAGCTGCCCTGGTGGCTGTCCGGAATTTCGCTGTTCATGACCTCCTTCAGCGTCTACACTTTCACCGGCGGGGCCGGCCTGGCCTACCGGGCCGCCTCGGTGGGGCTGCTCACCTACCTGACCAACTGCATCGGCCTGGCCCTGGCGGTGTGGTTCCTGGCCTCACGCTGGCGCCGCTCGCGCTCGGACACGGTGATGTCGTACCTGTCGGAGCGTTACGGGGTCTCGACCAACCAGCTCTACTCATGGACGCACATGATCATCTGGATCATCCAGGGCGGGATCATGCTGCTGGCCCTGGGAAAGTTTGTCTCCGTGGCCATGGGCACCCCCCTGAACCTGACCATCGCGGTCTGCGGCGGCGTGATCGCCCTGTACTGCCTGATCGGCGGGCTGTGGGGAGTGGTGGTGACCGACACGCTCCAGTTCATGGTGCTGTTCCCCTGTTGCCTGGTGGTGATGATTCTCAGCCTGTTCGAGTTGGGCAGTTTCTCCCGTCTGTTCACCGATGCCCCGGCCGGTTACTGGAGCGTGCAGACCCAGGAGTTCTCGTGGAGCTGGCTGATCGCCTACGGGATCATGATGACATTCGCCATGTCCAGCGGCGGAGCGGCCCAGCGTTATTTTTCGGTCAAGGACGAGCGCGAGGCGCGCAAGGTGGCCCTGATCACGATGCTGCTCCTGCTGGTGGCCCCGGCGATCTGGCTCACCCCGCCCATCGTGAGCCGCATTATCGGCCTTGACCTGAGCGCCGTGGCGATAGGACAGAACGCGCCGCACGAGGCGGCCTACGTGGCTTTCTGCATGAAATTCCTGCCGCACGGGGCGATGGGTATCCTGCTGGCGGCCATGCTTTCGGCCACGATGAGCACGCTGAGCGCCAATTTCAACGTCATGGCCGGGATCGTGACCGAGGACATCATCAAGCAACTACTCTGGAAGAAAGCCAGCCCGAAGATGTTGCTGTTCATCGGGCGGGTGGTGACGCTTCTGCTGGGCGGCCTGGTGATCACTGCGGCGATAGTGCAGTCCGGGGTCAAGGGCGGAGTGTTCAAGCTGATGATCACCCTGAGCGGCGTGTGTATCGTGCCGGCCGGTATTCCGATCCTCTGCGGCCTTTTCTACCGTCACACCCCCTGGTGGGGGGCGATCGCCTCCTACGGCGCCGGGCTGGGGATCGGCCTGTTCAGCCTGCTTTTCAACCACGAGATATCATTCACCAACGAGATCTACTATGTGGGAGGGCTGAGCGCGCTGGTCTATTTCGTGCCCGGGCTGTTCATCCAGGCCAAGGGCAAGTACAAGGAGCGGCTGGACGCTTTCTTCAAGAAAGTCACCACCCCGGTGCAGCCGAGCGAGGTGGGGGATACGGATTTCACGGATGCCGGCAGCATCCGGATCACCGGCTGGACCACGGTGGGCATGGGTGTAGCCGCGCTGTGCCTGGCTTTCATGGACCTGCCGTTCGCCGGGCGGATGATCAATTTCTCCATCGCGGCACTGATGGCCCTGATGGGCGTATTCGTGCTGGTGGCGGCGCGCCTGATTCAGAGCTACAAGAACCGCCGGGCCTGAGGTTGATTTTTTCAAGCAGGGACGAGGAAACATACCGTAGGGGCGGCCCCCCGTGGCCGCCCTTATTACAGACGGCAGGCACAGGGGCCTGCCGCTACACAGGCTGGTTCAACGGTACAAACACCTTAGACGCAAGTTGGTATTAGACGTACCCGTAACGGAATATTTCTGCAAAACAAAGCCCCCGGAACTTTTAGTTCCGGGGGCTCAATATTCCATTTGTGGTCGTCCTTATTATTGGATCAGGCAACCACAGGCTTTACATTGGCGGCCTGCGGCCCTTTCGGTCCCTCGATGATGTCGAATTCGACTTCCTGGTTTTCGGCCAGCGACTTGAAACCATCTGTCTGGATTGCCGAGTAGTGCACGAACACATCCGGGCCACCATCCTGCGCGATGAATCCATAACCCTTGGAATCATTGAACCATTTCACTTTTCCCATCGCCATCTTGGGATACTCCTGAAAAAAATGGTGGGACTTGGTCCCTCGGGCCGCAGAGAGTCCGAAAGGCCGACAGCAAAGGCATTTGCGAGAACGGCAAGGGCCGTTCCTGCATATTCTTTAACATATAATCGGCAAGTTGGCAAGCAAAATCGTGCGATTCTTTCGGAAAAAACAAACACGCTTCAAGAAGAAACCGCTCCAAGGGCCGTCAGTGGAGGCTTTGAGGCACATCAATCCCGGCATTATTCGTGGGACCTGTCAACAAATCAGCCCCGGTGGAACCACTGAAAGAGACCTAAAGCCGCATAAACGGCCAGAATTCCTCCCGCCATGAAAATCCAGGCGATCACCAGGCTGCGGTTGCCGTGCTTCGAGCGGCCATCCCCGCGCAGCCAGAGGTCGCTGGGCCGCCAGCAGATCGAGTCCACCACCTCGCGCGGGGTCTTTTTGGTGAACAGCGAGACCAGCCACAGGATCAGCAGGCTGAGCGCAAAGACCAGCGTGGCCCGGTTGTAGAAACTGTTGTAGCGGGTGAACGGCTCCAGTCGGAACAGCACCTTGTCGGTCAGCTCGTTCAGGGCGAACCCGGCGATGAAAGTGACCGTGGCCGCGGTGCTGGTCGCCCCTTTCCAGAAAATCCCCACGATGAACAGCGCGGCCACCGGTGCGGCGAAATAGGCGTTGATGTTCTGGATGATCAGGAACACCTTGCCCTGACGCTCCGAGAACAGGATCGCGAACCCCACGGCGACTATCATGAACAGCGCGCTCAGCCACTTGCCCCAGCTAACCTGCTGCTCCTGGGTGGCGTTTTTTTTCCAGAGCGGCACGATCAAGTCGAGTGTGGCCACGGTGCTGGCCGAGTTGAGGGCCGAGGAGATGGTGGACATGATCGCCGAGGCCAGGCCGGCCATGATGAGGCCCACCAGTCCCGCCGGCACCAGGCGCGCCACCAGCAGGGCGAACACGTGGTTGGGGTCGACGCCCGGGCCCAGCACCTTGTAGGCGATCACTCCCGGCAGGCAGATAATGAAGGGCAGCAGGAGTTTCATGTAGCCGGCGAACACCGCGCCCATGCGGGCATCCCACTCGCTGCGCGCGCCCAGGCAGCGCTGGACCATGAACTGGTTGGTGCAGACATACCACATGCTGACCGAAAGCACGGTGCCCACCATCCCGGCGAACGGGAACTCGGGGTGATCGGCCGGATAGGCCAGGAAAAATTTCTGCGGCAGCTCGTGCATCAGGGGCAGCAGGCCGCCGGTGGCCTTGAGCCCCAGGATAGTGACCACCGCACCGCCGGCGAACAGGATGATGAACTGGAGAAAATCGGTCCAGACCACTGAGAGCAGGCCGCCGTAGATCGTGTAGACCGCCGTGGTCACGGCCATGAGCAGCACCCCGTGCACCGGGTCGATCCCGAACAGGGCCTCCAGCACCACCGCCCCGGCGTAGAGGATGGCGGCGATGAACCCCAGCACATAGGTCAGAAGCGTGCTCAGGGCGTACAGGTAGCGCGTGGTGCGGTTGAAACGCCGCTCCAGGAACTCGGGCATGGTGTAAAGGCCGGATCGCATGTAGTAGGGCAGGAAAATCCAGATCAACAGGGAGTAGGTATACCAGTTGCCCCATTCCATGTTCGCCACCACCAGGCCGGCGGCGTAGGCGAAGCCGATCATCCCCACGAAATGCTCGCTGGAGATGTTGGCGCTGGT
>JAJFUG010000191.1 GCA_021372515.1 bacterium | reverse complement strand
TGGGCGAACAGGGCTTCGCGAATCGCGTTCTCGCTGTTTTCGGTGGCGAACACCAGGGTCACGGTGCGGCGGTCGCCGCCGTAGGGGTCGTACTCCATGAACACCGGGTCGTGTACATCCGAGTTGCCCAGCATGGTCAGGTTATGCTCGATGCACCAGGCGTGGGCCTCGGGGTAGTAGTCCGGGCCGTTGGCCAATTCGATCCCGTGCATCCAGCCGCGGGCCAGAAGGCTGTCCTGAGCCTCGTGCCAGTAGGTGGGAGCGTGCTCCTGGCGCCAGCCCGGGTGGTTCCACCAGACAAATCCCCCCTGCTTGACCGCCGCGCCCACCGCCTCCAGGAGGTTCTTGCGGTCGGTCGGGGCGATGGAGTCGAGGAACAGAGCATTGTAATGTCCGGTCGGAATCTCCTTGGTGATCTCGGCCCCGCGGATCAGGGTGAGGCCCAGGGCCTGGGCCGCGGGCAGGGCAATCTGGTAGGGGCGCTCGACATTCTTTGGCAGGTCGGCGCTGTGCGGGGTGTACTCGTTGTGGTCGGTGATGGAAAAAGCGTCCAGGCCCTCGCGCCAGGCCTCCTCCGCCCGCACCGTGGGCCAGACATCCCCATCGCTGAACACCGTGTGCATGTGGAAATCACACTGCAAGGTCCGGTAGCCCGGGATGCCGGGGATGGCGCGCTCAACCCGCTTGACCGTGCGGGCGTACAGCGACACGGAGGCGACCAGGGCAAGCAATGCGAGCAGGACGGCAGTCTGGCGCAATAATCGTCGGCTGGGCATCGGGGTCTCCTAAAGGGCGCTGTGGTTCCGGCCGGTTCAGCGACATGGCTGGCAGGGTGGACTGTTCTCAAACTACTTATCAAAGATAATTATATTCCCGCCCGCAGGCAAAATAGAAATCAACTATTCCGTTGCAGATTCGGAAACCATATTTCTTGACCCCGCAGTCCGGCAAGAGCATATTCCCTGGAGAGAAAACATAACCGAGGGCAAGGGAGGGATTTCTGGACGCAGACTGGCTCATCCGTAAACTGGCCCTGGAGCCGCACCCCGGCGAGGGCGGCTATTTCCGCGAGACCTACCGCAGCCGCACGCGGTTCGTCAAGGACGCGCCGGGAAATCACTACGGCGCGGACCGCAGCCTGTCCACGGCCATCTACTACCTGCTGACCGAGAAGTCTTTTCGGCCATGCACCGTCTGCGCACGGATGAGATTTTCCATTTCTACCTGGGCGACCCGGTGCGGCTCTTTCTGATCCCGGAGGGGGGCGCGCCGCGGACAATCGTCATGGGGCAGGACCTGCAACGTGGCCAGACCGTGCAGGCGCTGGTCCCGGCCGGGGCCTGGCAGGGCCTGGCCCTGGCGCCGGGCGGCTCGTTTGCCCTGCTGGGGACCACCGTGGCCCCAGGGTTCGAGTACGAGGATTTCGAGCTGGGCCGCCGCGAGGAGCTTGTGGCACGGTTCCCGGACCAGCGTGAGACAATCGAGAGATTAACCATACGGTGAGGTGGGGGGATATGTCCGGTGTTTTCGCTGCCAGGGGCCGTCTGGCCATGTTCTGCTGCATTCTGCTCTGTGCCGCAGCTCCGCTTTGGGCGGTCAGCCGCAACGACCTTCCCGCGCGTAAGACTGTCAACGGCAGCCTCGATTTCGGCGGGCTGAACTGGAACCGGATCGACTGGTCCTGGAACGGCGGGCTGTACCACGGATACTCGGGGCTGGACGGCAGCCGGCTGGTGCTGCAACTGGAGAGACCCGGCGGAGTGGGCGCGCAGCTCGAAACGCCGCGCACCTACCTCTACGGCCTGTACGAGTGCGACCTCCGCCTGCCCGAGCCGACCACCGCGCCGCAGGGGGCCACGGTCGGGTTTTTCATCTACTCCGACATCGACGGCGAGCGGTTCCAGGAGATCGATATCGAAATCCTCACCGCCAAGCCGGAATATATCTATTTCACCCTGCACAACTACGAGTTCGGCAGCATCGACGCCTGGCAGCACTCCTACACGTTCCGGATCAAGTTGCCCGAGGCGCCGGCCGGCACTTTCCACCGCATGGGCTTCGCCTGGGGCGCGGACAGCCTGGCGTTCCTGCTGAACGGCCAGGTGCCGGAGGACGCGGACAGCGTGTCGGGCGGCGGGGCCTCCCAGCCAGACCGGATTTTCAAGAGCAACCGTCGCCCGGTGTTCCGGGGCGATATCCCCAACAAGCCGGGGCCGCTGATCCTTAACCTCTGGTGCGGCTCCTCCTGGAGCGGCTCCGCTCCGGCGGGAACCACTCCGCTGCGTATGGAGCTGCGCCGGATCGTGCTGCCCGCCGCGGATGGCAACGGCAGCCAGACCCTGATCCGCCCCTGCGACCAGGACGGCGACGGGAAGGCCGGGCCGTCGGATGTCTGGCGCCTGCTGCGGCGTATCGGCTCGGGGCAGGACGGCGCTGCGGCGGATGACTGGGACGGGGACGGGCATCTGGGGCTGTTCGACGCTCTGCGGCTGCTGCGCGAGATACTGAGCGGCGACTGCCCGGAGTGCGGCGCCTGAGCCGCGCGGGCCGCGGCCCGGTTTTCATTGCCAAGCCCCGGCGGGATGTGTTATCTTGTAACACGTTTATTTTTAAGCCGTTGCATTGAGCCAGCCCTTCCGCCGCGCCGCCGTACGGAGTTCAGTCTCCGGCGGATGGCTTCTGTCCGGCACTTTCCCCCGCGCGCGATGTAACGTCTGCCCCAATACCTGTGGCCGGAGGCCTGTCTTGAAGCGCGATCTTCTGACTGTTTTTCTCCTGAGCACTCTTCTCACCGCCCTGTCCGGACTGACAGCGCAGTGCGGGGCGATAAAAATACTCTCCAAGGTCAAGGGCATAGTGTCGGGCTCGGACAGCCCGAGCCAGGCGCAGCTCGACTCGCTCCAGCACAGCGGGGGCCGTCTGGCTCCGGCCCTGGCCGCGGTCCCCACGCAGCGCCGGACCAAGGTAATGGCCGGACTGGCCACGGCCGCCCGTGAGGCTGGGCTCTCCATCGGTGATCTGGCAGGTTGCTGGAACACCCCCGGCTGGAACAACCGCACCTTCGAGGATTTCTGGGAGCATGTCGCCCGCGGCGCGGATGAGGACCTGGCTTGCCGTCAGGCGCGCGCCCTGTCGCTGGCCCTGGCCGCGCGGAGCGACCACGGCGCGGCGGTGGAGGCGCTGGCGTTCAGCGCGGCTGGGGAGGCGGTCCTGCTGGACAGCTCGGGTGTGACCTGGCAAGACAAGGATTCCCCGGCCCGGTACTGGGGCTGGAGCGACCTGTCCGGGCTGGACCTGGATACGGGAGCCGCGCTGGGCCTGCGCCCGGCAGAGCGGCGGCTGATTGTCCTGCAGCGCGACAAGGAGGTCTACGACCGCACCCCCGTGCTGACAGCGTGGCCGCTGGTGTTCAGTGCCGGGCTGGAGCCGGCCTTGGAGGCTGCGCGCAGAGCCCACGGCATGCCGCGACGAGCCTTGAGCCTGGTCTGCCTGCGCGAGGACTGCGGCCTGGTCTGCGCCGCCGACAGCACGGTGACCTACTGGGAACGTCTGGAGGCGGACGGCGTGCGCACCTGGGTGCGGCGCACTTTCGCTTTCCGCGACATCGAGACCGTGTTCCTCGAATCCAAGTTGCGCAGCGATCATGCCTCACTGATCACGGTGAGCGGGGTGCTGGATTTCGACAAGCTGGAGGCCCCGGAGCAGACCGCTTTCCGCGCGCTCAAGCGCCGGATCGAGTCGGTCAGCCCGCGCGCCGGCTACGAGCTGGGCGGCCTGCGCCTGGATGACCGCTATTACCTGTACGAGCTGCCCGAGGCGGCCGAATGCCTGAGCCGCGAGGTGCCGCTGGAGCCGGGTGAGGTAGTCCTGGCCCTGGCCTCGGCCGGCACGGCCCGCCTGGACCGCGAGTCCCTGAAAAGCCTGGGCCTTTCGGCCGGCAACCTGTTCAACTGGTCGGGCACGGTGAGTGGGGTGGCCGGGCGACTGGGCAGCCAGATGCTGAATCGCGGCCTCAGCCGTATCTCGTTCGCCGCGGTCACCAGCAAGCGATTCATCCTGTACCGCAACGGCGAGATCAAGACCTACGCCCTGGCCGAGGGCCTGCCGTTCGCTCTCAAGAAAGATAAGGTCCTGGCCTCGGGGGTGGATTTCTACGCCCGCGATTTCTTCGAGGAGGGCAAGCCGCTGCTGGAGGACGTGCACCAGGCCCTGGCCCAGCGTTTCCTGGACGCCTCCAAGAAAATCGTGAGTGGCAACTACGATTTCTCCATCGCCGCCGGGTCCACCACGCCGGAACTGACTGTCGCCGGCCTGAAAGACCGTCTGAACAAGGAGAAAGATCAGCGCCTGGGCCAGGCGGGACAGGCCCTGCAGGAAAAACTGCCCTCCGGCGGACTGCTGAACCAGGCCGGAGCCGCGGCGGCCGGAGCGTTCCAGCTCGGGGACAACGAGAAGGGATACGCCGGGATGCTGCGCACGTTCCTGTCCGACAAGGCCCGCGACAGCAACGCCCCGCTTCTCGAAAGCCTGCGCCAGGCCTCCGGGATCGACAGCTCCCGCGCCGCCGAGATCGAGCGCCAGGTGCGGCGCGAGCTGGGACTGGACATGGAGATCAAGCCCAACGAGATGGGCTTTGTCGGGATGCTGCGCCGGTTCGCCGGCGAGGGTAGCCTGGAGCGCAATGCCGGGCTCTTGCAGTCCCTGGCCGCGGCCTCCGGGGTCGACACGGCGCGCGCCCGCGTGCTGACCGAGTTCGTCGCCCGCGAGAGCCAGGCCGCCGCGCCCTCGGAGGCGGCCCCGGCGGAAAACTGCTCACCCGACAGCGCCTCGGTTGCGCCGGACAGTTGCACCGCGCCCTGAAAAGGACGGTGCAGTGAGCCGTAGTTTCAGATGAATGGGCACGGTGCCCCGTGCAAGTTAACTTGGATCAAATTTCCCTCAGTCCCAAGTAGTGTCCGGTTTGGGAACTTGCTGTGCTGAATCGAAAGATTGCTTTCTGCTTTGGTTTCGGCCAAAGCAGCAAAGCCAGCGGGGGCCGCGAACTCGTCCGAGCCGCGACTCTGCCTTGACCTTAAGTGTTTACGGAGTCTTGATTCCGCTGCCGCGTTGCAGCGGCGGCGCTGCCGCGAATCGCCGCCGGACCGCGGAGCACCTGCTGCCCCGACCGTTTCACGCGCACATCTCCACGCTGCCTTGGCGGGAGGCTCAGACAGGCGCGGCCACCCAAGACAACTGCGACGGCCTGCCGGCCGCAGGTGGGTTGGCTGTGAGGCTCAGTTGAGACATATTGAAATCTTAATTTGATTAGTACCCGCAAATCCCACGATTCCCCTGGAACACAGCGCCTCAACTCCCGGAGGGAAAGAGCGATGCTGGAACCCCGGCCCCATCCCCGCTGCTGTCTGCTTGCCGCTTCCGTGATTATCCTTTCAGCCGTGCTCCTGGCCTGCGCCAAAGCGCCGGAGAAGGTGGTGGTCACCCCCGAGGGCCTGGACAGCGTGCTGGTCAACCCAGGCATGGGTTTCACCACTTTCTACAGTTTCAACGGGGATGAGCGCAACGCGAACCACCCGGAGTGCTCGATCGCCTATTTCCGCTGGTATTGGAAAGATTTGGAGCCGCGCGAGGGCGAGGTCAATTTCGGCCTGATCGACTCGATCCTGGCGCTCTGCCACAGCCACGGCCAGCGCCTGGCATTCCGCGTGATGTGCCAGAACGGGCATGAGGACGCGGACAAGTCGCCGGATGACGCCCTGGAGGCGCCGCGCTGGTTCCATGACAGCGCCCCCGGGTTCCTCTACCCGGACAAGCGCCACTGGCAGCCGGACTACGACTCGCCGCGTTTCCTGGAGGCCCACGGCAGGCTGATCCGGGAACTGGGCGCGCGTTATGACGGGCACCCGGACCTGGACCACGTGGATATCGGCTCGGTCGGGCGCTGGGGCGAGTGGCACACCTCCGGCCTCAACCTGCCCATGCCCAAGGCCGAAAATTCTTTCAAGGTGATCGATTTCTACCTGGAGAGTTTCACGCGCACGCCCCTGGTGATGAACGTGGACGAGGGCCCGGCCCTGGACTACGCCCTGGAGCACGGCACCGGCTGGCGCGCCGACTGCCTGGGCGACCTGCGCCCCGGCTGGAGCCACATGCGGGTGGCCTACCCGGCCCTGTTTGAGGACCACCGTCAGATCGGCCAGGTTTGGGAGCACGCCCCGGTAATGTTCGAGACCTGCTGGAACATGCTCCACTGGCAGGAAATGGGCTGGGACCCGGATTCGATCTTCGCCACGGCGCTGGCCTGGCACGTCTCGGTGCTCAACAACAAGTCGTTCCCCGTGCCCGAGGGCTGGTGGCCGCGGGTGCAACAGTTCGAGAAAAAAATGGGCTACCGTTTTGTCCTGCACAGCCTGGAACACCCCTCCTCAGTTAAGAGCGGCGAGAGCGCGGCGGTGGTGATGGACTGGGAGAACGCGGGCGTGGCCCCCTGCTACCGGTGCTACCCGCTCACTTTCGAGCTGCGGCCGGAGAGCGGCGGCGAGGCCACGCTGGTCCGCACGAGTGTGGATATCCGGCGCTGGCTGCCTGGGAAGCGCCGCGAGCTGGTGCCGCTTGAGGCGCCGGCCGACCTGGCCCCGGGCCGCTACAGCCTGGGCCTGGCCCTGGCCGACTCGGCCAGCGGCGCGCCCATGGTGCGCCTGGCAATCGCCGGCCGCGACCCGGACGGCTGGTACCGTCTGAGCCGGATCGACATCCGCTGAAAGCCTTCTATCCTGTGGAATCGGGCCGGTCAGCCAAGAGGCCGAAAAAAACCCTGGCGGACTCTGTCCGCCAGGGTTTGGTATTAAGAACGATTGTAATTTCAGCCGCGCTCAGTTGCAACTGTTTTCGTTGTGCTCGTCGACCTTCGATTCGCCGTCAAGCCAGACATTGGCGTCCACAACCATGTCGGAAGGGCAGAGGCAGGAATACGAAATGGACGAGCTGTGCGGATCGCAGTCGGTCCAGTCATGCTGGTAGGACCTGTAGCCGCAATCCCCTTGTATCATCAGGGCGTGACGCAGGGTACCCGTCCAACAGGAGTTGGTGGAGGCCCCGGCGAAACCCCATATACGGCTGCCTACGAAATCGATGTCGGCATAGCCGGTATGGTTTGGATCACAGGCGAGAACAGTGACAGGCTGGCCTTTGGTCTTATTCAGGAAGTCTTCACGAGATTTATTCATCGCCTTGTCTAACTGCTCCTTGCTCGAATACGAGTATACGACTCCACTTTTCAACTCGCTTACACCATCCCACATCACCGGAGTCATCCATGTTTCCTGCCACGGGCCATCGCCGTCCTTAATCCGCACCAGCACCAGGCCATCCGTCGCTTCGGTCTGCTGCCCGAGCATATCCGTGGAGGCAGTCGGCATCTGGCTGTTGCTGTTGTCTTTGCAGGAAATGAACAGCACCGGCAATAACGCCGCGAGGATCAGGGTTCTAAAGAACTTCAGCATAGCGCCCCCTTTGGCAATGGTGAGAAAAAGCCATAAACTGAAACAATCGTTGTATTTATTCCATAGACACCTCCGGTTGGCGTCCAGATATTTATCCCGCAAACGGCGGGAAACATGTGTAATTGGATATATTATTGCTTGTCTGGATTGCCTGATGTTTTTACAACATTAAACACATTCTTGAATGTTCTTTATATTTGCGACAAAAAGCAATATGCAACATGTAACAATTTATATGTATTCCGCTGAGGCCTGGTAAACATCTCGATATCCTGTTATTTGTGGTTTGTCGTCGTTTTAATCAAATAATTATATGTGTCTATCGCTTGAATGTCAAGTCAAACAATGAGGCCTCCGTTTGCCCGCGCGGGATGAAAATGGGAAGAAAACCTCTCGCCTTCAGCCCCCAAGTGTGTTATTCTTTTTCCCGCTGTTGTGGGACATATTCACAAACCGCTCCGGGGCGGCGGTGCGCCTGGCTGTCGCCGGCCGCGACATGGACGGCTGGTGCCGCCTGAGCCGGATCGACATTAAATAGGATCATCCCTTTTTCTGGAAACGGAGCGGAACGGATGCGAAGAACATCTATGATTCTGGCAGCGATCCTGTTTGCGGCTGCCGGGTGCGACAGGCTACAGCCGGGGTTCCGCGACCTGTTCGACGGGCGCAGCCTGAGCGGCTGGCACGCCGAGGGCGGCCGGATCGAGAGCTGGAGCGTGCAGGACGGTGTCCTGAGCTGTGTCGCACCGGGCGGCGGGTTCCTGACCAGCGACAGCCTGTACGGCGATTTTGTCCTAAGTCTCGACTGGCGCATCTTCGCGGGCGGCAACAGCGGCGTGGGGCTGCGCTATCCCTCGGACTCGCATGTCAGCCAGGCCGGGATGGAGATCCAGATCCTGGACGACGATGCCGAGATACACAAGGATATAAAGCCGGCCCAGCACACGGGCAGCATCTACCTCCAGGTGCCGGCGCGCCAGGGTGCGGCGAAACCCCTGGGCCAGTGGAACCGTTACACTATCACCTGCCAGGGGCCGCTGGTGGTGATCGTACTCAACGGGCAGGAGGTGGTGCGCGCGAACATGGACCAGGAGACCGAGGGCCACGAGGGCCTCACCCCCCTGGCCCAGAGGCCGCGCAGCGGGCATATCGGCCTGCAGAGCCATGACACCCGGGTGGATTTCAGGAACATCCAGCTCAAGAAGCTCTGACGTGCGGACAAAAGAAAAGCCGCCCCGGGAAGGCGGCGGCCTTATGCGCGGTGAATCCTGTTGTCCGGCTCTTACAGCATCGGGCTCATCAGCAGCGTGAAGTAGATGACCATGCCGAGCACCGCGTTTCCGATAAGCTTGAGAGTATCGCTGGTGGTCATTTATTCCTCCGGTAAGGGTTGGTTTTCCAGTTGTTTGTCTCATCGGCTTTCATAGTATCTGACTGCGGACCCGCCGGAATGGTTTCATTTTTTGAAGGCTGGATTCTTTTCTGGTAAGAGGACAATCCCACCCCTGACAGAGGAGTGTCGGATGCGGAAACTGTTTCTGACTGCGCTGGCCTTGGCGGCCGGAATGTTCATCACTGCCGGTGCGGGGCTGCGGGCGGCCCAGCCGGGCGAGGCTTTGCTTGCGGGTTCCTCTTTTGCCTCGGTCGAGGCGGCGGCAGCCGCGGGCTGGGAGCAGTACGCCCAGCGGGAAGGGATCAGCCCGGAGTTCAGCGTGGCCGAGGCCCCCAGCCTGGGCGGGCCGGGCAGCCTGGCCCTCTATGGGGCCTCCAACAGCGTGGTGCGCGGCTGCTGGCGCAACACGGTGAAAGGGATCGAGGCTGGCAAGTTCTACAGTTTCGAGGCCTCTTTCGCCGCGCAGGGGGTGGATTACAGCCACAACACCGTTTTCGCCCGCCTGGACTGGCTGGATGCCAAGGGCGCGCAGGCCGGCCAGCGCGTGTATGTGCCCGAGCTGGACAAGAGCGGCCCCTGGCGGAAAGTGGGGATCACCTGCCGCGCTCCGGAGAACGCGGTCGCCGTGCGGGTGGAGCTGTTCCTGAGCCAGGACCCTCAGGCCCGCGCCTGGTGGGATGACATCCGTCTGACCCGCGCCGCCGACCCGCCCCACCGTCCGGTGCGGCTGGCCACGGTCAACTGCCGTCCCGGCGGCACCAAGACCCCGGCCGAGAGCGTGGAGCAGTTCTGCGCGGTGCTGGAGCAGGCTGGGCAGCAGAAAGCCGACATTGTCTGCCTGGGCGAGGGGGTGAACATGATCGGCACCTACAAGGAATACGCCGAGATCGCCGAGCCGATCCCCGGCCCGACCACCGGGCGCCTGGGCGAGCTGGCCCGCAAGTACAAAATGTACGTGGTGGCGGCCCTGGGCGAGCGCGAGGGGCAAGCGATCTACAACACCGCCGTGCTGATCGACCGTCAGGGCAAAGTGGCGGGCAAGTACCGCAAGGTCTACATCCCGGAGGGCGAGTTCGACCAGGGCGTGGCCCAGGGCGACTCCTACCCGGTGTTCGACACCGATTTCGGCCGGATCGGGATCATGATCTGCTGGGACAGCTGGTTTGTCGACCCGGCGCGCGCGCTCAGCCTTCAGGGCGCCGAGGTGATTTTCCTGCCGATCTGGGGCGGGAACCAGACGATGATATGCTCCCGGGCGATGGAGAACCACGTATTCCTGGTCAATTGCGGCTACGACTGCCCCAGCCGGATCTACGGCCCCTGGGGTGAGCTGATGGCCGAGGCCAAGGAGCGCCCCGGCGTGGCCACGGTGGATATCGACCTCAACTACCCGCCGGCCTGCCCGTTCCCCTGGCCGCTGCCGGACACCCGTCTGATCCTGCTGCAGTCCCTGCGCAACGACATTCATCCACCGGCGCTGGAGCGCTGAGCAAAAAGAAGTATAGAAGAGACAGGGAGATACAAAGAAGGGCCGCCCGGAAAGGCGGCCCTTTCTGTTTGTCGGCATCCGGATATTCAGGCCGCCGGTGATTGTCAGGTTGTTACTTCGGGCGTGGTGGGCGCAGGTTCCGTCTGAGCCGCAGCGGTGGAGGGCTCGGCTGCGGTCTGCGGGGCGAGCATGGCCCTCAGGCGCGCGATCTCGGTCCGGCAGCGCGACGCCAGGCGCTCCTTGTCGCGGCGGAAGGTCTCGGCCAGGGTGCCCAGGCTGCGGTCGAGGCTGTGGGCGCCGCCGCGGCAAAGGTGGCGCTCCAGGTGCTCGAATGCCACCTCGCGGTCGTGCCAGTCGCCCAGCAGGCCGTGCAGGCGCTTGACCCGCCCGACAAACAGCCTCTCGCCGCCCAGCCGTCCGAAACAGGCCCGGGTGATCTCCCAGGTGTAATGGGTCTGCTTGGCCCGGGTGCGCAGCTCGTGCAGCACGGAGTCATTCTCATCCGCGCGGCAGGCCAGGTCGAGGAACTCGCCCTTGAGCTGGTGGTAACGGGCCTCGGCCCGGGGGAGGCTGGCCTCGGCGCTCAGGGCGGCCAGGGCCTGCTGGAGACGGCCGGCCGCCGTGCCCAGGGCCTCGGGCGGCTCCGGGGCGCATGAGGCGAGGAAATCCCGTTTCAGCCGCGCCTCGAGGTGCTCCAGAAACACGCGGAACGTTTCCGGTTTCTGTTTCAGCCGCCGGGTGGAGTGGTCGAACAGATCGAGCTGCACCTGGATGTCGCGCAGACGCCGGGTGGCGCGGGCCAGGGCGCGGAAAGGACGGAACTCGCGCCGGGCGTGGAAATTCGGGTCCAGGGCCTCGGTCAGGGCGAACAGCGCCCGCGTGCGTTTCAGGTGGACGCGCAGGTCGTGCACGGCCTCCGCGTCCACACTCTCGCGCGCCCGGGCATAGTTGTCCCGGATGCCTTTCAGGCGCTTTTCCAGATAGGTCAGGATTTTTTTACGGAACACCGCGACGCCTTCCTGTCTCTCAACCGGCGGAGAGGATACGGCTGCGGCCGCCGGTCGCGTACCGCTCGTAGAGAAGGTGGATGATCCCGTCCGCCACCCCGATCTTGGGCACGATCAGGTGGTCGATCCGGCACCATTTCATCACGTTCAGGTAGATGTCCGTGGCCTGCACGATCACATCCGCCCGGTCGGGCCTGAGGCCCAGGACCTTGATCCGGTCCTCCAGGCTGTAGGAGGCCAGATAGTCGCGCATCTCGCGCAACTTGCGGATGGGCATCGGACGGTCCTCTTTTTTGCGCAGTATCTTGAGGATGGTGTTGATGTTGCCGCCGGTGCCGATCCCGGCCATGGGCGTGTGGCCCAGCGTGTTGACCCGCAGCCAGTCTTTCATCTCGCTCCACTGCGCCTCCCCCACCAGGCCGTGCAGCATCCGCACCGTGCCCACCGGGAACGAGCGCGAGAAAACGTTGGCCCCGCGGTCGAACAGGCTCACCTCGGTGCTGCCGCCGCCCACCTCGATGTAGAGGTACGAGCTGTCGTGGCGCATCTCCTCGGCGATATGCGTGGAGTATATTATCTCCGCCTCCCGCTGCCCGTCGATTATCTCCACCTCGATGCCGGTCTGACGGTGAATTTCCTCGATGATCTGGGCGGCGTTCGAGGCGTTGCGCATGGCCGAGGTGGCATAGGCCAGGTAATCCACCGGCTGGTGGATTTCGATCAGGTGCTTGAAGGCGATCATGGCCTTGATTACGGCCAGCGACTTGTCGAGTGAAATCCGCCCCGTGGGGAAAGCGTCCTCGCCCAGGCGTATGGGCACCCGGGTGAGGGAGAGCTTCTTGAAGACCGGTGTGTCGGTGTCCGTGTAAACGTTCTCGAAAAGCAGTCTGATCGCGTTGGAGCCGATATCTATCGCTGCGAAGAGCACTCTGTCTAACCCTCTTTCCTGTTCTTGCCGTGGTCTGATTTAGCTTTGTACCTCTCGTGCAGGGCCAGTTGCGAGCGGACCGGGGTCTGGCCGGAGATTCGGCGGTAGCGGTTCTCGCGGGTGCCGTCCAGCACGCGCGCTTTCACGCTGTCCCGCAACTGGATATCCAGGAAGGCGGCCAGTTCGGCCTGGATGGCCGGGTCGAAGATCGGGCAGATTATCTCCACCCGTCGGTCGAGGTTACGGTCCATCAGGTCGGCCGAGCTGATAAAATAGAGCGGCTGGCCGTTGTTGCAGAAAACGAAGATGCGTGAGTGCTCGAGATAGCGGTCGACGATGCTGATCGCGCTGATGTTCTCGCTCAGTCCCGGCACCTGCGGCACGAGCGAGCAGATCCCCCGCACGATCATCTCGATTTTCACCCCCGCCTGGCCCGCGCCGTAGAGCTTGTCGATCATCCGGCTGTCGGACAGGCTGTTCAGCTTGAGCCGGATCCAGGCCGGGCGGCCTTTCCTGGCGTTGCGCTTCTCCCGGTCGATCAGCTCGCAAAGGCGGTCACGCATGAAAAACGGCGCCACCAGCAGGTGGTCGTAGCTGGCGGTGCGGTAGTTGCGCTCGAAGAAACGGAAAATTTTCTCCACGTCGCCGGTGATACGCGGATCGGTGGTGAAAAAGCTGTGGTCACTGTATATCTTGGCCGTGGCCTCGTTGTAGTTGCCGGTGCTCACGTTGACATAGTTCACCAGGCCGCCCTGCTCGCGACGGGTGATCAGCAGCAGCTTGGCGTGCACCTTGAGGTCCGGCACGCCGTAGAGCAGCTTGACCCCTTCCTCGATCAGGCGGTCGGCCCAGAAGATGTTGGCTTTCTCGTCGAAACGCGCTTGCAGCTCCATGACCACTGTCACCTGCTTGCCGTTGCGCGCGGCGTTGATCAGGGAGTTGACCACGTTGGAGTTGCGCGCCAGACGGTAGAGGGAAATCTTGATCGAGACCACTTTCGGGTCGATCGAGGCCTCGCGCAGCAGGTCGATGAAATGGTTGAACGTGTGGAAAGGATAGTTGATCAGGAGGTCCCGGTTACGCATAACGCTCATCACGCTCACGTTCGGCCCCAGCTCCGGGTGCTGCAAGGTCGGCAGAGGCGCGTAGCGCAGCTCGGGGTGGCCCACCGAGGGGAACCCCATGAAATCCTTCAGGTTGTGGTAGCGCCCTCCCGGCACCTGTGTGTCGGTGTTGGTGAGCTTGAGACGGCGCATCAGGCTCTTGAGGAACGGCTCCGGGATGCGGGAGTCGTAGACGAAACGCACCGGCACGCCGCGCTCGCGTTTTTTCAGGCTCTTGGAGATATTTTCCATGAAGCTGATCGTAATATCGTCCTCGATGTCCAGCTCGGCATCACGGGTGAGCTTGATCGTGTAGGCGTCGAAAATCTTGTAATCAAAGGTGGAGAAAATGTCCTCCAGCCCCACCCGGATGATGTCATCCAGCAGGATGATCCGCACCTCGTTCTCATTGCGGGGCAGCACCACGAACCGGGAGAGCACGCTGCTGGGAACTTCGATCAAGGCGTGTCGCGGTTTGGCCGAGGTCTCCTTTTTCAGCAGGCGCACGGCCAGGTAGATTGAATGGTCATCCAGCACGGGCAGGGAGTCGAGGTAGTCGATCATCAGCGGGAACAGACGGGCGCGCACCTCGTTGTGGAAAAAATCGCGGGCATACTCGCTTTCGGCCTTGGTGAGCTGGGTTTCGCTGACCAGGAAAATCCCCCGGCTGCGCAACTCGCGCAGGATATCCTCGAAGATGATGTCGATGCGGTCCTGCTGCTCCAGCACTATATGCTGGATGTCGTTGAGGATCTCGACCGGGTACTCGCCGACCAGGGCGCTGGCTTTTTTCCCGGCGGCGGCCATGCGCTTGATCGTGGCCACGCGCACGCGGAAAAACTCATCCAGGTTGGAGGAGAAAATGCCCAGGAACCGCAGACGCTCGATCAGTGGAGTGTCCGGATCGGCGGCCTCCTGAAGCACCCGCTCGTTGAACGAAAGCCAGCTTATATCCCGGTTGATGTACCTGCCGCTGCTCATAGATGGCTGCCCCTGCCCCGCATTGTGGATCCCACGGTGCTTAAATTTTATTATCCCGCTCCGCGGCCTCGAATTTCTTGGCCGCCCGCGCCTTGACCCGCGCGGCGAATTTGCGGGCCAGCTCGCGCACGAACTTGGGCACGCTCTTGTCCATCTTGACCGCGGTGACCAGGTCGGCCTCCTTGAGCACCTCCATCACCGCGCGGCTCAGGTTGCGCTCGAGGTCTTTGATGAAGGCTTTGCCCTCGAGCACAGCCCCCTGTGCGCCGGGGAAATGGAACAGGGTAACCCGGCCGGAGCCCGAAGTGAGTTCCTCCCAGTGCTCGATCTCGATCTCTATCCGCAACAGGCCGCTGGTCGGGATGTCGCGGTGGAAATCCGGGGCCAGGAACCGCGCCAGGTCGGTGAGCTGCGGATCGTGACCCACCAGCATCACCTGTTCGCAGTCCTCCTCCAGAGTCTGGAGGATGTTGAACAGCGTGCTGGCCGGCTGGTCGTAGATCGCCTTGCGGGTACGGATGCGCTTGGAGGGGTAGTTGAACTGGCGCGCGAAAATCCGCGCCGTGGCCACCGCCCGCACGGCCGGACTGGAGATTATCACCCCGGGAAGGGCGTCCTGGGAGACCAGGTACTCGGCCACCTGACGGGCGTCTTTCTGGCCGCGCTTGATCAGTTCCCGCTCGAAATCCGGGTAGCTGGCGTTACGTTCCACCGCTTTGGCGTGGCGAACCAGGTACAGAGTTTTCATAATCACTCCGGGTAAAGTGTTGATTCGTCCGCTGTGTTCAGAAAGCCCCGGCTGGACACTGGAGGGCCGCCATAGATTCTACCCGCGTCACCGGCTTCCATCAAGATAATGCGTGCCGAAAACATCTCATAATTGTTATATTTGTTATAAATCATGTTTTGCAAACCGAAATCTAACATTATGCGCCGGCGGCGGCCCCGGCCAGGGCCTCACTCAGCAGACGGGCATCCGTTTCGATCTGGGCCGGGTCATCCCCGGTGAAAAACCCCACGCACATCGCGTCGCCGGGGCGCATGCATGCAGCCGCTGTCCTGAACGCCGCCTCCGGTTCGTTACGGCCCGCGGCAAGCACCTTGAAATGGATCACGGGACGGGAGAGGGTGGTGATGAGCGTTACCATCTCGGTACGGTTGTCTTCAAGAAAATATTCTGTTTCAGTGTGTACATGCTCCGGGTGTTGGTCGCGGGGGATCGGATTGTAGTACGAACACAAATAAAAATCCAGATCCAGGTGTTCCTCGGCCCAGCGGAACACGCCGGGCAGGTGCCCGGCCACCGCGGCCAGCATACCGGCTTTCTTGATCAGGTCGATCACCGGGACGATCTCATTCAATCTGCCGTTCAGGTACAGGTGGTCCATCAGTCCGCCGTGGATATGGCAGGCTACCGCGCCTCCCTCCACCGCCCGTTCCACACTCAGGTGCTGGGGGGCCACCTCCGGGCAGGTCTGGGCGAACCATTGAAGACATCCTCCCTCAGCCCGGTGTTCCAGCAGCAGAGGAATCATGCGATTATCGGTGCGAGCTACGAGGGCGTTGATTCCGACCCGCTCGTACACCCGCAGGTCGGCCTTGATCCGTTCGGGTGTGTACCAACTCATCATGGCATGATCACGCACGGCGCCTTGATGGCTGAACCCACTGAACTGATTGCTGCCGCCTATCAAGCGGCTGACCCGGCGACCTCCGATATTCACATATTCCATTGCACTACTCTTTGATCGCTGATGAACTGTTATCATGCTCCCAGAGGTTGTCTGGCTGCCTCTGCCAGAGCTTTTTCCAGAAGACGGGCATCCGTTTCGATAATCTTTGGATCATCCCCGGTGAAGAACCCCACGCACACCGCGTCGTTAGCCCGCATCCGGGCGGCCACGGCCCGGAAAGTCGCCTCCGGGGCGTTGCGGCCCGCGGCCAGCACCTTGTAGTGGATCACCGGGCGGCTCAGCGTGGGGATGAGCGCGCACATGGACTCGCGGTCCTCCTCCTTGTAGTATTCAATCTCGCTGCGCACGTGCTCGGGATTGCGGTCGCGGGGCATAGGGTTGTAGTAGGAGCACATGTAGTAGTCCAGGTCCAGGTGCTCCTCGGCCCA
>JAJFUG010000190.1 GCA_021372515.1 bacterium | reverse complement strand
GTTCTCTGAGCGTGCATGTCCTGGACTACGCCGGCGACTCGGGCGAGCGTATCGTGGAACTGGCCTGCCCGGATGGCTCCGACCCGCTGACGGCAATCGAGCGGGTGGGCCATGTGCCCCTGCCGCCCTATATCGGCCGCGAGGACACCCCGGCCGACCGCGAGCGTTACCAGACAGTCTACGCCAGTCAAAGCGGGGCGGTGGCCGCACCCACCGCGGGCCTGCACTTTACGTCCCGGTTGCTGGAGGCGGTGCGGGCAAAGGGGGCCACAACTGCGGAACTGACCCTGCATGTCGGCCCGGGTACTTTCCGGCCGGTGGTGGTGGAGGATATCGAAAGCCACCGCATGGAGGCCGAGTATTATGAGGTCTCCTCCGAAACGCTCGATACGCTCCGACACACGAAAGCCGACGGCGGGCGGGTCCTGGCTGTGGGGACCACCAGTGTGCGCACCCTGGAAACCCTGGCCACGCGCACGGACGCCCTCGATCCGGGCCACGTGGGCGGCGCCTCGGGTTGGACCGACATTTTCATCCATCCGGGCTATGAATTCAAGGTGGTGGACTGCCTGCTGACCAATTTCCACCTTCCGTGCAGCACGCTTATAATGCTGGTGTCGGCCCTGGCCGGGCGCGAGACTGTCCTGGCCGCTTATGCGGAGGCGGTGAGTCAGCGCTACCGGTTCTACAGCTACGGCGACGCGATGCTGATCGTGTGAGACTGACACACCCCATCGTCTGGGCCGCGGATAGACTGTTCTACTGTGGATGAGGTTGCCGTAGGGGCGAGACATGTCTCGCCCGGAAAAGAATTTCGGGCAAGGGGCACCGTACCCCTGCACGATAAATTTCTCACTGCGAAGAAATGTTTAGTCCTTTTGGGATGGTCTGGAAGGGCAAGAACCAGAATTAAAAACCGAGAATACAGCGAATGACAGTCAATCAAGACCAAATTGAAAAGAACGAGTTCTCCTTCCGGGTAACCGGGCGCTGCGGCGCGGCGCGCGCCGGAGTGTTGAGCACCCCGCACGGCGAGGTCGAGACCCCGGTGTTCATGCCCGTGGGCACTCAGGCCACGGTCAAGACCCTCACTCCGGCCGACCTGACCGGCATGGGCGTGCAGATCGTGCTGGCCAACACCTACCACCTGTACCTCCGTCCGGGCGAGGGCCTGGTGCGCGAGGCGGGCGGAGTGCAGGAGTTCATGGGCTGGCGGCGCCCGATGCTCACCGACAGCGGCGGGTATCAGGTGTTCAGCCTGATAGACCTGAGCAAGATCAGCGAGGAGGGGGTGCGGTTCCAGAGCCATATCGACGGGTCCTACCACCTGTTCACCCCCGAGAAAGTGATGCGCATCCAGGCCGCCCTGGGCGCGGATATCGTGATGGCGTTCGATGAGTGCGTGCCCTATCCGGCCGAGGAGCCTTATGTCCAGCGGGCGGCGGAGCGCACCCTGCGCTGGGCCGAGCGCTGCCGCGACAGCCTGGCTTCGCTCACTCCGGAGGAGGCCGCGCCCTGGCCCCAGGCCCTGTTCGGGATCGTGCAGGGTGGGATGTACGGCCACCTGCGCGATTGGTCGGCGCGGCGCACCGTGGAGCTGGGGTTTCCCGGCTACGCCGTGGGGGGCCTGAGCGTGGGCGAGCCCAAGGACCTGATGTACGGCATGCTGGAGCGCGCCCTGGAGCACCTGCCGCAGGAAAAGCCGCGCTACCTGATGGGCGTGGGCTGGCCCGAGGACATGCTCGAGGCCGTGCGCCGCGGAGTGGACATGTTCGACTGTGTGGCCCCCACGCGCTACGGCCGCAACGGCACGGCCTGGACCAGCCGGGGGCGGCTGGTGGTGAAAAACTCCGCCTGCGCCCGCGATTTCCGTCCCCTGGATGAGGACTGCGACTGCTATGTCTGCCAGAATTTCACGCGCGCCTACCTGCGCCACCTTCTGCACACGGGCGAGGTGACCGGCATCCGCCTGACCAGCCACCACAATGTGCATTTCATGACTAATTTAGTCGCCTCGATGCGCCGCGCGATCCTGGAGGGGGAGTTTGACCGTTGGTCCGCAGCGTTTTATAATAAATACAAGTTGAACGCCCCGGGGGGCCGGGCCGGTGAAACAGAATGAGTATCGGCTGCGTTCTTTGTTGTGGTCTGCCGTTTTGTGTTTTAAATTGCGCCTGAGAGGGAAGCAAAAGCTCTAAAACCATACACGAACAGAACTGAAACTTGTGCAAAGGAGCAGAAAGTGACCGCAGCGATCAATCTTCTGGCCATGGGAGCGCCCGGCGGCGGAGCAGGCGGCGCGCAGGGCGGCGGGATGTCGTTCTTCTTCGTCCTGATCCTGATGTTCGGTATCCTGTATTTCCTGGTGATGCGTCCGCAGCAGAAAGAGCAGCAGCGCCACCGCGAAATGCTCAAGAACCTGAAGAAAGGTGACGAGGTAATAACTGCGGGTGGTATCTACGGCAAGATCATCGAGCTGGATGACACGACCGTGGAGCTGAAGATCGCCGAGGGAACCAAGATCAAGCTGGAGCGGGGAAGGATTGCCCGCGTGGTGCAACAGAGTTAGATGGGAGTGACCGATGGCAAAACTGCCGCTAAACTACCTCGGCGACACGGTCCTGCGACGCAAGGCCGAGCCGGTCGAGGTGATAGATGACAATCTACGTATGCTCGTTGCGGACATGATCGAGACGATGTATGCGCAGGAGGGTTCAGGTCTGGCCGCCCCGCAGGTGGGGGTGTCGAAACGCCTGTTCGTTTACGACAACGTGAACGCACCCTACGGCACCGACCCGAGCGTGCTGATCAACCCTGAGATTATCGAGATGGAGGGGAAGGTCCGCGGCGAGGAGGGTTGCCTTTCGATCCCTGAGCTGAAAGACATGGTCGACCGGGCCGAGAAAGTGACAGTCGTGGGCCAGGACCTGGAGGGCAATGAGCTGGAGATCGAGGCGGAGGGATGGACGGCGCGGATATTCCAGCACGAGATCGACCATCTGGACGGTGTCCTGTTTGTCGACCGGATCGGGGCGATGAAACGCAACCTGTTGCTGTCCAAGTGGAACAAGATCCGCGAGGACCTGGTCGCCGAGCGGGACAAGGCATGAGAGTGCTGTTCTGGGGCAGCCCGGACTTTGCCGTGCCGTCGCTGGAGGCGCTGGCCGGCTCTGAGCAGACGGTGGCGGGCGTTGTCTGCCAGCCCGACCGTCCGCAGGGCCGCGGACTGAAAAGCGCCGCCTGCGCCGTGCGACAGGCCGCCGAGCGCCTGGGCCTGCCCTGTCTCCAGCCCGAGCGTCCACGCGGTGACGATTTTCTCGCCCGCCTGCGCGAGCTTGCCCCCGACATTTCGGTGGTGGTGGCCTACGGCCACATCCTGCGTCCCGAGGTCCTCGCTCTTCCGCCGCACGGCTCGATCAACCTTCACGGCTCCATCCTGCCAGCCTGGCGCGGAGCGGCCCCGATCCAGCGCGCCGTGGCCGCGGGCGAGGTCCGCACCGGCCTGACCGTTATCCGGATGGACGCGGGTATGGACACCGGCCCCATGCTGGCCACCCTGGAAACCGAGATCGGCCCGGCCGAGAGTGCGGGCGCTCTGGCCGAGCGTTTGAGCCGCCTGGGTGGGCCGCTGCTGCTCGACACCCTGCGGCAGATCGAGCGCGGCGAGGTGACAGAAACGCCGCAACCCGCCGAGGGCGTGAGCTACGCCTCCAAGATAGAACCCGCCCAGGCCCGGATCGACTGGAGTCTGCCCGCGGTGCGCCTGGCCTGCCACGTGCGGGCTTTCGATCCGTTCCCGGGCGCGTTCTGCCTGCGCGGCGGACAGCCGCTCAAGCTGTTCTGCCCGGTCGTGTCCGGCGATTGCGCCGGGGCTGCTCCGGGCACGGTGACAGATGTGTCCGGCGGGGCGCTGGCTGTCTGCTGCGGCGACAGAACGGCGCTGGCGTTCGGCGAGGTGCAGGCCCCCGGCAAGCGGCGGATGCCAGCCGCCGACTGGCTGCGCGGGGCGCGGGTCGCGCCGGGGGAGAAGCTCGGATGAGGCGTCCCGGGTGACAAAGGGAACTTTGATACGCAAATGCCGGGTCCACGCAGTGACCGACAGCACAGCCCTGGCGGACCCGTCCTTTGAGGCCAGAGCGGAAGCCCTGGCCGGGACCGGTCTGACGGCGCTTGCGCTGCGGGCCGGGGCGTTTGACGGCCGGAGTGTCTACAACCTGGCCCTGCGGCTGCGGGAGATAACGGGCAAGGCCGGTGTGCCGCTTATAATTAACTCGCGGCTGGATATCGCCCTGGCCGCGGGCGCCGATTTCGTACAGCTCGGCTATCATTCCGTGCCCCTGGAGGCAGCGGCCCCGCTTTGTAAGGCACGCGGCCTGGGGTTCGGTTGTTCCTGCCACTCGCTGGAGCAGGCGCGGCAGGCCGTTGCTGCCGGGGCCTC
>JAJFUG010000189.1 GCA_021372515.1 bacterium | reverse complement strand
GGCCCCCCCGCCGGAGCCCGGGCCATCCACCACACAAGGAAGAGAAAATCGCATGACTCTTTTCAAAGTCAGGCTGGAGCTGAACCTCACGGCCGGCGGCAGCCGGCTCCTGGTGGCAGAGGCCCAGCGGCCGCCGCTACTTGTCCTGGACAGCTCGCTCACCTGGCGCGAGCGGGTCGGGGTGTTCAGCGCCAAGGTTCTGGGACTGGCCCCGGTTGAGCTGCGCCTCAGCGAGGCCCACACCCTGGTGGAGGGCTCCGGCGAGGCCGAGTTGCGCCTGTACGTGGATTGCCGGGTTGAGAGCGCCGCCACTCCGCTGGATGAACGCCTGGTCTGGGTCGGGGCCGAGGGGCCGGATGTCCCTGCGCCGGCGGCCGAAAAAACACAATCTTGCGCGGGCCTCGACCCGTCCCGTCCCGTGCAGCTCTACACGGATGGCGGCAGCCGCGGCAACCCTGGCCCAGCCGGGATCGGGGTGCTGCTCAGCCAGGGCTCGGACGGCTGGGAGCAGGAGCTGGCCGCGCACATCGGACGGGCCACCAACAACGTGGCCGAGTACACCGCCCTGGTCGAGGGCCTACGCCTGGCGCGGCAGCTCGGGGTGCGGCGCGTGGAGCATTTCGCCGACAGCGAGCTCATGGTGCGTCAGCTCTTGGGACAGTACAAAGTCAAGTCCCCGGAGCTGCGGGAGCTGCTGGAACAGGTGCGGGCGCTGGTCACCTCGTTCGACAGTTTCAGCACCCGTCACGTGCGGCGCGAACTCAACACGCGGGCCGACAGCCTGGTCAACCGGGCCCTGGACCAGGCGGCCAAGGAGAGCGGGCAGTAGCTTGGCGACGGATTCCGCAGCCGGGACTCATTGGATGTTTGGGGCGGGCGCCTTACCCCCCTTGAAAAAGGGGGAGGCAATACAAAACAAAAAGGGATGCGGCATTCCGCACCCCCTTAAAACCTGTATTCAATCCGATTCCAGCGTTCATCGAGCGTTTCGGGCTCAGCCCTTGCGCACCTGATGGTTCTGCCGGTCGACAAACACCACCGTGGGCTTCATCTCGCGGGCCTCGTTCTCATCGATCATGCAGAAACTGATTATAATCACACGGTCGCCGGGCTGGGCGCAGCGGGCCGCGGCCCCGTTCAGGCTGATCGTGCCGCTGCCGGATGGGGCCTCGATCACGTAGGTTTCCAGCCGCTCGCCGGTGTTGACATTGGCCACCATCACCTTTTCGTGGGGCAGAAGGTCGGCGGCGAGCATCAGGTCGTGGTCTATGCCGATCGAGCCCTCGTACTCCAGGACCGTCTCTGTCACCGTGGCCAGGTGGATCTTGCTCTTGAACATCTCCCGGAACATCATTGCACTTAATCTCCGCAAAAGAATTTACCGCGATTGCCCTCCGCTGTGCTGGAAAGGCTGCCGCGGTACGGTCAAAGCCTGGAATACAATCGTTTCAAATATAATAAAATGCACCGGCGGCGTAAAGACAAATCCCTCTTTTCGGCCGCATCCCGGAGGTGAACATGCGTAAAGGAAGATGGTTACCGGCTTTGGGTCTGCTGCTTCTGGCCGCGACAACCCCGCTCCCGGCTCAGCAGGGCATCCGGCCCGCCGAGCGCAAACCCGGCTGGTGGCTCCAGAGCGGTATCTCGTTCGTGGGCAACTGGGAACCACTCGAATTCCGTATCCGCGGCGGGCATGTCCCCCACGACCCGCAGGCGCGCTGGGAATGGGAGCACGCCGAAAGCACGGTCGAGGCCCTCAAAAAGGCCGGGGTCAACACGGTGATCACCCATTTCTACAAAGGCCTGGGGCCGGAACATGAGAAAGACTCCAAGCTCTACACCCGCAAGCTGGTGGAGGCCCTGAAAAAGAACGGCATGTTCGCCGGGGCCTACATCGGCAGCACCCTGTTCAGCGAGACCCTGTTCCAGGAGCGGCCCGCGGCCGCCGGCTGGGTCCAGCGCGACCACAACGGCGAGCCGATTGTCTACGCCGACCAATATTACCGCGAGCGCGCCGATTTCACCCATCCCGGCTACCGCGAGCTGATCGAGGGCCAGGTGACCGAGGCCCTGCAGGGCTACGGGATGAACCTGATCCATTTCGACAATTTCTACACCATGTTCCCGCTGGACGCCGGCTACACCGAGCATATCCAGGCCCTGTTCCGCGAGTATCTGGAGAAAAAATACACTCCGGAACAGCGCCTGGCCCGCCTGGGCTTTTCCGAGGTGGAGCGGGTGCGTCCCCCGCGGGTGGAGAATCACCCCATGGCCCCGGTGGTCGACCCCCTGGTCCAGGAGTGGATCACGTTCCGGGTCGAGGCCCTGACCGGTTTCATCCGCGAGTTGAGCGAGCATATCCGCTCGGTCGACCCCGAGGCGGTGGTGGAGTTCAACCCGCACGGGGTCTGGGGCCAGAACTGCGCCTACTCCAACGGCATGGACCACGCCCGTCTGCTGCCGCTGTGCGACATTTTCTGGAGTGAGGACCCCGACCAGGCGCACTACTATCCGGCTGAGAACCGCCTGGTGAGCAAGATCCGCTCGTTCAAGACCGCGCGCCGTTTCGGGAACGCCCTGTTCAGCTACAACGGCAGTCCGCTGGAGCTGGCCGAGAGCATGGCTTTCAACCGCATGTGCGCCGGGGATGTGGGCTGGCCGATCCTCGACCCGGACAGCACCGGCCGGGGCAAGGACGTGGACCGTCAGTTCCTGGCCTTTTTCAATTCCAACCGCGGCCTGTTCCGTGAACTGGAACCCATCGCCGACATCGGCGTGATGCGCGATTTCGACTCCATGACCTTTACCGGCTGGGCGGCTTTCCTGGCCACGATCCAGGCCGAGCAGACCCTGATCCAGACCCACGCCCCGTTCAGCCTGCTCTTCGACCAGGACTGGGAGCACCTCGACTCCCGGCGCGCCGTGGTCCTGGCCGAGCAGCAGAACCTGTCGGATGAGCGGATCGTGCTTCTCAAGGCCTATGTGGAGCGCGGCGGCGCCCTGGCCGTAGTCGGGGCCACGGGAAAGTTCGACCAGTGGCGGCGCGAGCGCGAGGGCGCGGACCGTTTCTGGACCAAAATGGGCCTTCCCGCTCCGCAGGCAGAACCGGGCCGCGCCGCGCGCCTGGAGCTGGGCCGGGGACGGGTGTTCTACCTGCCGTCGTTCGAAAGCCCGGCCAAGGTGCCAGCCTACGCGGATGAGGTCGACCCGGAGTTCTGGGGCCTGCCGCGCAACTGGGAGCAGTTCCGCGCCGGGCTCGGTTGGGCCCTGGGCGGCCCCTGCACGGTGCAAGTGGAGACTGAACCCTGTGTGGCGTCGGAGTACTACCGCGCCGGAGCTCGACGCCTGGCGCACCTGGTCAACTACTGGCCGGACCATCCGGTGGCGGACATCCCGGTGTTGTTCAGCGAGAAAGGCTTCCGACCGCGCAAAGCCGCCTGGCACCAGCCGGGGTCGGCGCCGCTGAGCCTGGAGCTCAAGCCTCAGGCCGGGGACGGTGTGCTGGTGACTGTGCCGATACTGGACATCTACGGGGTGCTGGAGCTGGAGTGAGCGCCTTGAATCCTCACCGCGAAAACGGGCGCGGCCCGGTCCGTGCAAAAAAAAGACCCGTCGTTTCCAGGCTGGGAGGGTGACGGGTCTTCGCGGGAATTGGGATCTTCCGCTGATTTTTTTTACCTCGGGCTGGCTTGGAACTCCTCCTTGCTGAGTGGTGCTGCACCTTGCCTAAAGGTCATAATTATATCATTTACGTCCCGAGTATACCATGCCGGAGACTTTTGTCAAGAAAAATGACAATATTTTTGTAATATTTTAGGCGCTTAACAGCTTGATCGACTTGCTTTTGCCTCTTTCATTTACAGTGATGCAAGACATGTTGCGGTATATCTGTTTGATTTTTTTATATTTAGGCCGTTTTTATCCCTGAAGCGCTGGCCGGGCTGCCCTCTGCGCCCGCGCTACAGCCGTGACCACCTCCCTCAGTCCAGTCTCTTCCCCCTCCTGTTCCAAGCATAAAAACCTTAAACAGCATCCCCTTTTCGCCCCTCCTGGGGTTGAAAAATGAAAATATCCTGGTTTTTTCCACACCCGGCTTCACCGGGTTGACAAAGCGGGTCGGGAAAATTCCATTATATGTCATTGTCGATTGAATTTTTGAACATTAAGCGGAGGCGCCGATGAGCGTGATTGAAGAGACCCTCAAGCCCAACGCAGCCTATGCCGCCGGGTTCAACCTGGCGCACCTGCCGATGCCCCCCGGGCGCAAGCTGGCCGTGGTGGCCTCATGGATGCCCGCCTGACCGTAGAGGAAATCCTCGGGCTGAAAACCGGGGATGCCCACATCATCCGCAACGCCGGCGGCATCGTAAGCGTGGATGCCCTGCGCAGCCTGCTGATAAGCCACCACCTCCTGGGCACCCGGGAATGGATGGTGATAAACCACACCGATTGCGGCATGCTGACTTTCCAGGACCACGAGCTGGCTGATCGCCTGTGCCGATCTACCAGCAAGAACGCGGTCGCGCCCAGCCATTTCAACGCTTTCAGCGACCTGGAGGACAACGTGCGCCGTCAGCTTCAGAAAATCCGCTCGCACCCCTGGGTCCCGGCGGAAATAAAGCTGCACGGCTTCGTGCTCGACGTAAAAAGCGGACGGCTGAACGAGGTGAAAGACAAACCCCTCGGGCGGGCGCCTCGCTCACGCTGCCTAAAAAAAAGGGGTGCGGAAATTTTCCGCGCCCCTTTTCCATCTGCGATCCGCCGGACCCGCCTGCCGCTCCCTTTACGGATTGAGCAGCTCCTCGCGGCTGGCCTCGGCCTCTTTGTAGAACTTGTCGTAGACCTTCTTGTTCAGCCAGCAGCGCGGCCCGGCCTGCACGTACTCCACCGGCTCATCCTGCGCCGCGCTCAGGATCAGGTCGAAACAGCCCTTGTCCACGCCCAGCAGCACAGGCCGCATGTCGACCCGGGTGTTGGCCGTGTCGCCGGAGTGGTAGAACTCGGCGGTCTTGACGAAATAGCAGGTGTCGTTGACTGTCAGCTCGGCGCTGGCCCAGTACGGCCCGCGCGGGACGAACGGGAAATAGAAATTAGGCGCATCGCCCGCCGTGTCCTCGGTGATGCAGTAGCCGTAGATGGCGTCCTTGTCGAATCCGCCATTGGCCGCGCCGCCCAGGTAGGCCTCGGCGAAATGCATGGTGACCACGATCAGGTCATCCTTGGAGTTATCCAGGTTGTCCGGGGGCGGATAGTCGTTGTCAGTCTCGAATTCGGCGTTTCCGTAGACATCCGTGTACAGGTAGTAGACCGCGACCTCTTTCTCCTTGGTCTTGCTGCACGCCGGGATCAGGACGGCCACCAGGGCCAGGACAGACAACAGCACAGGCAGGGCGTATCGTTTCATCTGTACCTCAATTCAAGGTTATTCTTTGCGCACTTCTTACGAGAAATCTGCCGTTATCGATATGTTCCACAGTGAGTACGCTCTATTGCCGCAGATGGACAGCCGGTGGAGACTTTGCGGGGTCTCCACCGGCGTCTGAGGTCATCTGCCAGGAATTACCGAGGGCCGGTCTTACCTCCTGCCTCTGTCGCCGCCGCGGCTGCCGCCCGAGGAGCCGGAGGAGGAGGAGCCGCTGTCACGGCTGCGCGAGCCGCCCGAGGAGGAGGGTGCAGCCGCAGCCGGGGCCGGGCGCGATCCGCCGCTCGAGGCGGCCGGACGCGACGAGGGGGCCGGGGCGCTGCTGCCGCCGCTGCTGCGACCGCTGCCCGAGGAGGGCGTATAGCTGCCGCCACCCGAGGAGCGTTCCCGGCTGGGAGCGCTGTAAGTGCTGCCGGACGGGGCGCTGCTGCTGCCCGAGCTGCTCGGAGTGGTGTACCCACCGCTGCTGCGGCTGGTCACATAAGAGCCGCGGTAACGGCTGTCCGTGGTGCTGCGGCTCCGGGCGCCCGCAGACGGTGTGGTGCTGTAGTCCGAGGGGGTGGTCACCCGTCCGCTGGCCGTGCCGGAGGTGGCGCCGTCGGCGGTGCGCTCGCGGGTCGCGCCGCGCGTGGTGCTGTTGCTGGTGGCGCCGGCGCCCGAGACCGTGCCTCTCCCGACGGACTCGCCGCCCACCACGCGCTCACGGCTCGACGGCTCGTAGACCCGGTTGTCCGGGCCGCTGGTGGTGCGGGTCGGAGCGGAGTCGCGCAGGCGGCCGCCGCCAGGGGTCTCGCGCGTGTCGGTGCCGGAACCCGTGTCCTTGGTCTTGGTCAGCTCGGGCGGAACGTAGTTGCTCCCGGTATTGCGCGAGCGGGTGTTGGCGCCTGTATTCGGCACACCGGTCAGCTCGCGGTTGCGGGTGAAAGTCCGGTCATCGCTTCCGGTGTTGGTGACAGTCCCGGCGCCGCTGCTTAAGTAACCGGTCCGTCCAGTGGTGGCAACCTCTCCGCCCTCACTGCCGCCGCCGATGACCGGGGCGAAGCGACGGCGGTCCACGGCCAGGCGCTCGTAGCGGTCGGACTCGCCGCCCGAAACGCTGGTCCCGCGCACTGCCGAGCCGCCTCCGCCGCCGTTGACTTGATCGTTACGCCATTGCCGCTTCGGGTCCATGTTCTTGTCGTAGTCGTTGGAGCGGTTGGCCACCCGCGGGTCGAGACGGTAGTCGTGCCAGTCGCGGCCTTGCAGACGGTGGTCGTACAGCCGGCTGTAGGTCAGGTAATCATCATAGTAGAGCCCGGGATGGTGACGGTAGGACCGGAAATAGCCGGACCCGTACCAGTTGTACGAAACCCAGAACCCCATGTCCCAGTGACTCCAGTAGGGATAGACACTGCAATAGTAGGGATCGTACCAGTCCGGGACGCCGTTCAGGTTGTAATCGTACCAGACATCGTAGTTGTAGGGCCACGGGTCGTAGGCGTCCGGTATCCCGTCGCCGTCGTTGTCCCACCAGGGCGTGCAGTAGCGGGGATAGTAGACGTTGCGGTAGTGGTGGCCCGGGGCGTAGACCACGGTCACGTCCGCGTCCTTGTAGAAACGCGAGTCCTTGTCATCCGTGAAATAGGCTTCCTCGTACCCGCTCTTGTCGTCGAAGAAGACGATGGTCTTCAGGTCCATGAAGCCGTACTCTTTTTCCGGACCCTTGTACTCGGGGTTGTAGTAGCCGATGATGCGCACGCGGTCGCGGTCCACGGCCTCGTTGATCTTGAGGCGGATCTTGTCGAGCACCTCACCGTTGGTCTCGCCGTAATCCTCGTGCACCTTGATCTTGAAAGTGCGGTCCTTGTCCGCCACCTCGAGGATGAAATCCAGGTTGCGGTCGTCATCGTAGTCGCCCACGATCGGCACACCGACAAACTCGTCGGCCTTGTACTCCTCGACCGGGGTCGCGGGCCGGCTTTCGGCCTTGACCGCTGTGCTCCGGGCATAGGAGGAACAGCCGATAACGAATGCCATCGTCATCGTCAGCACCGCCAGGGCGTAGCCCCGCTTCGGGAAAAACCGACTGGGCTTCATGGCTGTCTCCTTTGAAATGTTAGTCTCACACGAGGGGGGAGACCATCTTTCCACTATATATACATCGGCAACGACATTTGGTTCCTGCACAAAGCTTGGACGCACCTGCAAAATACAAAATTCATCCTCTCAGGAAAGAAAAAAGCAACTCCAGGGGGGCGGTGCACTCACTGCCCGAGCGAACGAAGGCGGTCGCGCAGACGGGCGGCCTCCTCGAAGCGTTCCTCGGATACGGCTTGACTGAGCTCCAGCTCCAGGCGGTCTTTCTCGGTAGGGGGGCGGGTGGCGTGAATCGTCTCTTCCAGCTCTCGCAGCGACTTGAGCGAGCGCTCGCGCTCGACATGGAACTCCTCGAACTCCAGGTCCTCCAGGTCGGCGATCTTGCGCCGGGTCTCGGCCACGATTTCGAGGGCCCGGGCGTGGTCGCCCGACTCGTGCAGCGCCAGCATGGCGCGCGCCGTGCCGTGGATGCGCAGGATATAGGGCCACCAGCGTTCCAGGTTGTTCCGGTCCGACTCGCGGGCGGCGTACTGGTGAACGAAGCGGAAAAGCTGCATGTTGCGCTCCGTGTCCCGGATCACCCGGGCGTAGTCCTCCAGCTGGAGCAGGAACACGTAGCGGTTGTAGACCCGCAGGCTCTCATCGAAAAGCTGGGCGCAGGCCTGGGGGTCGAGGCTGAAGCCACGGTCGTCGCCGCGGGCGTTGCAGTAGCGGCGCAGGGCCTGGCGCTGGTAGTCGAAGACGAAATCGAAGCCCAGCGGCCGCTTGCCGTCCGGACGGCCGTCCAGGTCCATCTGCAGCACTCCCTGGAACGCGGCGTTGTCCACCCGGATCTGTATTTTTTCCCGGCCGTCATCCCCCACTATCTTGCGGTAGCTGCGCTCGGGGTCGTATTCCCAGCTCTCGAGGATGCCGCCGATGTCCTGCGTGACCGACACTGTTGTCCCCCTGTCCGGATCGGCCGCCGCTCCGGCGCGGCGGTGAATTGAACGACCACATTATCTTAATCGCTCGGGCCGATTATTTCAAGCCGGGGCCGGATTGACAAAGCGCGCGGCGTATCTTAGCTTGGTGCAGCCGGGCTGTCCCGGCCGGCGACACCACCCGGATAAAGGAGCCTTAGCCGATGCATCTGAACGACCTCGACACTCCCGCCGCCTGGATCGACCTGGAGGTGATGGAGCGCAACCTGGCCCGCCTGGCCGGCTACACCCGGGCCCACGGCCTGGTCCTGCGGCCGCACATCAAGACCCACAAAGTCCCGGCCCTGGCCCGCCGTCAGGTGGAGCTGGGCGCGGCCGGAATCACCTCGGCCAAGGTGAGCGAGGCGCTGGTCATGGCCCGCGCCGGGCTGAGCGATATCCTGCTCGCCTACCCGGTCTGGGGTGCGCTCAAGTGGGAGCGCCTGCGCGAACTGTCGCTGCTGAGCAGTCTGAGCCTGGCCACGGACAGCGCGGCCCACGCCGCGGCGGTGGCCGATGCCCTGGGTGCGGACCGCAGCCGGGTGAAACTGCTGGTGGAGGTGGACGCCGGTTTCGGGCGCTGCGGCCTGAGCGTGGATGACAGCCTGACCGAACAGGTGGCCCGGATCGCCGGCTGCGGCATGGAGGTGAGCGGGATCATGTTCTACCCCGGCCACCTGAAGCACCTCGAGAGCGGCAGCCTCGACCACCTCAACCGCATCCTCGGCCGGGCCGTGGAGGCGTTCCGCCGCGCCGGGGTGGAGCCGCGGGTGGTCTCGGGCGGCAGCACGCCCACCTGGGCGCACTCGCACCTGGTCGAGGCCCAGACCGAGATACGCCCGGGCACTTACATTTTCAACGACTGCAACACCGTGGACACCGGCGCCTGCGGCTGGGAGGACTGCGCCCTGCGGGTGCGCTGCCGGGTGGTCAGCACCGCGGTGCCGGGACGGGCCATAGTCGACGGTGGGAGCAAGACTTTCAGCGATGCCGCCCGACGTGAGGGCGGCGGCTTCGGCCGCCTGGTCCAGGCCCCGGAGGTGCTCTGCGAGAAAATGAACGAGGAGCACGGCTACCTCAACCTGGACGGAAGCGACTTCCACCCGCGGCCCGGCGATATGGTGGACGTTATCCCCAACCATGTCTGCACCACGGTGAACATGCACCACACGCTCTACGGCGTGCGCGGCGGCGAGGTGGTGGACTCCTGGGAGGTGGCCGCGCGGGGGCTGATCCAGTAGAGAGCCGTTGGCTGATGTACCGGGAAAGCGTAGGGGGCAATTCATGTAATTTCCCCTACAGAAGGCCGAAACGAAAGAAGGATAAGCGGTTGCGAATCCAGTTCGCTCTAAGAAAGTTATTCAGTATTCAACCCTGGTAAAAGGAGGGCCGGATGCGCTCCACAATCGCTCTGTGTGCCTGTCTGCTGTTCACGGCCGCCGCGGTCCGGGCGGCGGACGGCGACCTGCGCCTTCTGGACTGGCGTCCGAAAAGCCAGCTCGTGGTCAAGGAGACCGAGGTCCTGCGGCCCAGGTTCCCGGTGATCGACATCCACAACCACCTGGGCATGGAGGGCGGCCTGGCCAAAACCGCACAGTACGTGGCGGCGATGGACTCGGCCGGGATCATCCAGTGCGTGAGCCTGGACGGCCTGTCCAACCCGGCCGCGTTCGGCGAGCTGTCGATGCCCTCCTGGCGCGAGCACCTGGAGAACGCGAAAAAGCTGGCCCCGGGGCGGATCATCGTGTTCTTCTCCCCGGATTTCAGCTATATCGACGACCCGCAGTGGGGGGCCAGGGAGTCGGCCCAGTTGACCGAGGCCGTGCGGGCCGGAGCGCGCGGGGTGAAAATCTTCAAGACCCTCGGCCTGACCCTGCGCGACAAGAGCGGCAAGCTGATCCCGGTGGATGACCCGCGGATCGACCCGTTCTGGGACACCTGCGGGAAGCTGGGCATCCCGGTGATGATCCACGTGAGCGACCCCAAGGCCTTTTTCACCCCGGTGGACAAGTACAACGAGCGCTACGACGAGCTTGGCGAGCACCCGGACTGGGCTTTCGGCGACACCACGAAATACCCCTCCAAGTGGGAGATACTGGCCCAGCGCAACCGCATGTTCGCCAAGCACCCGGGGACGATCTACATCGGGGCGCACATGGGCACCCTGCCCGAGGAACTGCACCAGGTGGGGATGTGGCTGGACGCCTACCCCAATTTGTACGTCGATATCGACGCCCGGATCGCCGAGCTGGGCCGTCAGCCCTACACGGCCCGCCGCTTCATGCTGCGCTACGCGGACCGCGTGATGTTCGGCACCGATTCGCCGCCGCACGTGGGCCTTTACCGCACCTATTTCCGGTTCCTGGAGACGGATGACGAGTGTTTCGACTACTCGGCCGGGCTGTTCAACCAGGGCCGCTGGGGCATCTACGGGCTGTTCCTGCCGGATGAGGTGCTGGAGAAAATCTACAACGCCAACGCCCGGAAAATATTCGCGCAGTTCAAGGGCGCGCCTAAGTGAGACTGCCCCGGGCGAGAGTGGATACGAAAGAACATGACAGATACTTCAGTGAATGAGAACCCGGGCGCTCCCTCAGGGGCCCCGGTGATAGCGGCCCGCGGCCTGACCAAGAGGTTCGGCGCGGTGACCGCGGTGGACGGGATCGACCTGGAGGTGCGCGCCGGCGAATGCCTGGGCCTTCTGGGACCCAACGGCGCCGGCAAGACCTCCACCATGCGCATGCTGTATAATTTCAGCCCGCGGGACGCCGGCAGCCTGAGCGTGTTCGGCCTGGACCCGGCGCTCCAGGGCGCGCGGGTGCGCCAGGTGGTGGGCGTGGTGCCGCAGAGCGACAACCTGGACATGGAGCTGACCGTGCGCGAGAACCTCAAGGTGTACGGCAGCTATTACGGGATGCGGGGACGGGAGCTGCACGGCCGGGTGGAGGAACTCCTGGCTTTCACCGGGCTGGAGGGCCGCGCCGACAGCCGTATCCGGGAGCTTTCGGGCGGGATGAAACGCCGGCTCACCATCGTGCGGGCGCTGGTGCACAAGCCGCGCCTGGTGATCCTGGACGAGCCGAGCACCGGGCTCGACCCGCAGGCCCGCCACGAAATCTGGAGCCTGCTGCGCGAGCTGGCCGCCGGCGGAGTGACCCTGGTGCTGAGCACGCACTATATGGACGAGGCCGCGCGCCTTTGTGACCGTCTGGTGATAATGGACCGCGGACGGATCCTCGAGCAGGGCGTGCCGGATGAGCTGGTCAGCCGTTTCCTGCCACCCCTGGTGCTGGAGGTGGAGCGGCGCTGGCTGGGCGAGGGTTGGGAGAGCTGGCCCCTGGAGCACGAGGTCCACGGCGACCGGGTGCTATTCCTGGCCCGCGAGGAGGCCGCTTTCGCCACGCTCGACCTGAGCCGCGCCGAACGCCGTCTGGTGCGGCGCGCCAACCTCGAGGACCTGTACCTCAAGCTGACCGGGAGGGGGCTGGATGGCTGAACACGTTTTCGACCTGCCACGGCCGCAACCCACGTGGCGGAGGGTGCTGGCCGTGCTGCGGCGGCACCAGCGGGTGTATTTCAAGTTCGTCTGGGCCAATGCCCTGCCGCCGTTCCTGGAGCCGATCATGTTCCTGCTGGCCCTGGGCGTGGGCATGGCCGCCTATGTCGGCCGGGTGGACGGCCTCAGCTACGCCGCCTACCTCGCCCCGGGCATGATCGGCACCACGGCGATGTGGTCGGCCAGTTTCGAGACCACCTACGGGACTTTTTTCAGGATGGAGTACGAGAAAATCTACGACGCCATCCTGGGCAGCCCGGTCTCATTCAGCGAGCTGATCTGCGGCGAGCTGCTCTGGGTGAGCACCAAGTGCTCCATGTTCAGCCTGGGCGTGCTGAGCGTGGTGTCGGTGGCGGGGCTGGTGCACTCGTGGTGGGCGCTGCTGGCCGTGCCGCTGGGCTTTCTGGGCGGGTTGCTCTTTGCCCTGCTGGGGTTCATCGTGACCAGCCGGGTGCAGGAGGTGAACAATTTCAATTTCTTCCTGACCGGAGTGATCAGCCCGATGTTCTATTTCAGCGGGGCGGTGTTCCCCCTGGACCAGTTGCCGCACGGGATTCGTCTGGCGGCGCAGTTCGTGCCGTTCACCCACCTGGTGCAGTTGCTTCAGGCGGTGGTCTGGGGCGATTTCTCCGGGCCGATTCTGTTGCACCTTGCCGCGGTGCTGGGCTTCATCGCGGCGCTCTGGCCGCTGTCCTACCGTCTGCTGAAGAAAAGGATAATGGTGTGAGGCAACCCCTGGAATCCCACTCATCCGTTCGATCCAACAGCCGGAGGCCACGGATGCGCTCTGTCATTGCCGCACGTATTTCCGTTGTAGCCGTGCTGGCCGCGTCGCTGCTGGCCTCCGGCTGCGGCAGCCCGCGCCACGATTTCGACCTGGTGGTGCTGGGCGGCACGCCGGGCGGGGTGGCCGCGGCCGTGGCCGGCGCGCGCCAGGGTCTGCATGTCTGCCTGCTCGTGGAGGGCGAACATCCGGGCGGCACTCTCAGCTCCGGACCGAGCTACATGGATCAGGGTAATCCCGAGTTGATGGGGGGCCTGGCACGCGAGGTGTACTACGGCATCGCCCGGGCCTACCGCGAATCATACGGCCCGGAATCTCAGCAATATAAGGATTGCGCCGGGGGCTTACGTTTCGAGCCGCACGTGGCCGAGGCCGTGTTGGAGGCCCTGCTGAAAAAGGAGCGCGTTACCGTGTACCGGGGCCTGCGCTTCGTGGACACGGAGCTGGCCTTGAACCAGATACAGTCCTTGCGGCTGTTTCGGGCGGCGGATGGAGACACCCTGCGCGTGGGCGGGACAATATTTGTGGACGCAACCTGCTCGGGCGACCTGGCGGCAGAGGTCGGCGCGCCCTACCGGGTGGGCCGCGAAAGCCGCGCGGTGTTCGATGAGCCCCTGGCCGGCTTCATTTTCCAGGCGCCGGACGGCGCCCTGCTGCCCGGCTCCACCGGCGCGGGCGACAGCCTGCTCCAGGCCGCGGGCTTCTGCCTCTGCCTGACCGACAGCGCGGCCAACCAGGCGCCCTGGCCCGAGCCGCAGTCCTACGACCCGCGGCGCTACGGCGCGCTGCTCGGCTATATCCGGGAAACAGGGGCCGCCTCTGTGGAGCGGTTCGTGCGCCTGACCGCGCTGCCTGGCCGCAAGTGGGCCGTGGAGGGCCTGGCCGAGTGCCCGCTGACGCTGGACCTGCCCGGCGCGGCGCAGGCCTGGCCCGAGGCCGGGCCGGAGAAGCGCGCCTCAATCGAGCGCGCCCAACTGGACTTTGCCCTGGGGCTGTTCAAGTTCCTGCGCTCCGACCCCGGCGTGCCGGAGCCGCTGCGGCAGAGCTTTGCCCGCCTGGCCCCGGCCGCGGATGAGTTCGTCGACAACTCGAACCTGCCCCGGGGCCTGCACCTGCGCGAGACGCGCCGTCTGGACGGCCGCAGCACGTTCACCCAGGCGGATGCCCTGAGCGACACGCTCAAGCCGGACGCAGTGGCGCTGGCGGATTTCCCGCTGCAAAGCGCCGCGGTGAGCGGGACGCGCACACCGGGCGGCCCGTGGCCCGAGGGCTGTTTCCTCAGGGAGACCCGGAGCCATCAACTGGGCTACACCCTGATGCTGCCGGCCTGGTTGCGCAACCTGCTCGTGCCGGTGGCCATGTCGTCCAGCCATGTCGGCTGGTGCGGCTTCAACCGCGAGCCGGTGTTCATGCAGACCGGCCAGGCAGCGGGAGTGGCCGCCGAGCTTTGTATCCGCTACAACTGCGAGGTGGATGAGATACCGCTGGCCGAGCTGCAGGACATCCTCCGTCAGCAGGGCGCTATCCTGACCGCGGCGGAGGCCCGTCCCTGGGAGCCCTGAGCTGGGGGGCGAAAAATATCCTGCAGGGACAATTCGTGAATGCGGCGATGTCGAGTTTTACGGGCGAACACAAGGTTCGCCCCTACGACACTGCCTGGCATTGCAGGAAAGAGAACCTTATGCGGCCGTCAGGCCGCCGCTGCTGCCTTTGGGGGCCGCACCTGTCTGAGCCTCCCGCCAGGGTAGCGTGTAATCGCGCGAGAAACGGCCGGGGCTGTAATTGCCGCACTGTCCGGCGGCGATTCGCGGCAGCGCCGCCGCCGCACCGTGGCAGCGGAATTAAGACTCCGTAAACACTTAAGATTGACGCAGAGTCGCGGTTTGGACGAGTTCGCGGCCCCCGCTGGCTTTGCTGCTTTGGCCGAAACCAAAGCAGAAATGAGACGGTCAGCTTCAAACTGCAAGTTCCTAACCGGACA
>JAJFUG010000188.1 GCA_021372515.1 bacterium | reverse complement strand
GGGCTGTTCCTCTGGCTGGTTTTCTGGCTCGTTCCGACAGCGCGCGCGTTCCGGCAATCGGACGCGGACAGCGGATCACCCCTCGCTGGCAGCGCTCTTTCCGCCCGTATCCTGACAGTGCTGTCGCCGGGTCTGGCTCTGCTCTTCACCTGGCGGGTCTTTCCACTCCCGGCAGTTCACCTGGGCTGGATCGTTCTGGCCGCGGCGCTTCTGTACGCGCTGATCGCGGGCGGACTCGAACGCATGAAACGGACAGACTTTGCGGCCTGCCACCTGGCGGTGGCGCTGGGCCTTTTAACCCTCGGCCTGGGCTGCCTCCTTCATGGGAACGCGCTCCTGCTCGGCCTGGCGCTGGAGGGCGTAGCGCTGCACTATGTCAACCGGAAGGAGGGTTCGGTCTGGCTGGCGGCGGCCGGGCACGGCCTGTTCCTGGCAGTTATGCTCTGGTTGCTGAACCGCCTGGGCGAGGGGTTCGGCCAGGGGGCCCCCGCGACCGCGGTGCTGAATGCCCGCGGCCTGACCGACCTGGCCGTTCTGGCTGTGGGCCTGGCCGCCTCCTGGTATCTGAACTCCTTCGGCCGGATGGCCTATCGCCTTCTGCTGCACGGGCTGTTCATGTTCTGGCTTTCGCGGGAGTTGCTTGTGCTGCCAGCGGGGCAGGCCTGGGTCTCCCTGAGCTGGGGGCTCTACGCCCTGGCCCTGATGCTGGCCGGGCTGCGCCTGGACCGCCGCGGCCTTCGCCTGACCGCCTTTCTCACCCTGGCGGCCCTCTTGATCAAGCTGTTCCTGGTCGATCTGGCCAGCCTGGAGGCGCTCTGGCGGGTTCTGCTTTTCCTGGGCTTCGGCGGGGCTTTCCTGGCCCTGGGCTACTGGTTCCGCTCGCTCTGGAAACCGCTGACCGACCGTTAGCCGCAAGGCAAATGAACGTGCAAGGCCTGTGTCAGGCCGAGGGAGGAACGTACAATGTGTGAGGAAAAGATCGAGAACCAATGCCTGAAGAAAGCCGGCCTGCTTTTCTGGCTGGGCTGGACCGCTTTGACCATGGCCGGTTACGGGGTGGGGTTCCTGCTCGGGTTTGTCCTGGGGCACCTGGGAGGGCATGTGGTCGCGGGGGCGGTGACCGGAGCCGTAATCGCAGGGTCGCAGTTTTCCCTGCTGCGTCCCTGGTTGAGACAGCCTGTCCGCTGGGTCTGGGCCGCAATTCCAGGCCCGGCCCTGGCCGGGCTGGCCTTTGACATCGGCTTTCACGCTTTCGGCCAACGGCTGGATTTCGTCCCCCTGCTGACAGCCGCCGGTGCGGTCAGCGGCGCTCTTCAGGGGCTGCTCCTGCGACGCGGCCGTGTCTGGACAGTAGTCTATGCGCTTGTCTCGGCCGCGGCCTGGCCGCTCAGCATGTACGGCTTCGCGCAGCCCCTTTACCGCGGCGCGGTGGTGCTGGTGCTGTTCAGGAACGGGATCCTGCCCGGGGCCACCGCCGGAGCGATCCTGGGCGCTCTGACCGGCGCGGCCCTGGTCCTGCTGCTGCGGTGCGGCAAAACAAGGCCGGAGACGAACATTGCCCGGCCCGGCGGGACGGATTAAGTTTCAGCGCAACCCGGGCCGCTTTCCCTCTGAACGCTGAGGACAACACGGACAGCCTGATTCAAATCCTGCTCGACTCGCTGGGGCGCAACGCCGGGCGCGAGATGCTGGTCGACCTGGCCGCGCCGGAGGGCGCGCTGCGGGTGAGCGGCGGATCGCTCCGGGCCGGGGCGTTCCGCGCGGCGTGCAGCCTGACGGAGATGGGAATCGTGCCGGGCGCGCGGGTGGCGCTCTCCGGGGCCAACTCGGCGCGCTGGGTGGCCGCCGCACTGGGAGTGCGGCTCGCCGGTTGCAGCCTGGTGCCTCTGGACAGCGAGCTGAGCCAGCCGGAGCGCGAGGGTATTCTGCGCTTTGTCCAGCCCACTCTCATCATGGCGGACCGCCGTTTGCGCGAGCGGTTCGAAGGTCTCGCCCCGCAGATTGTAAACCTCGACAGTCTCGACCTCACCCCCGGCGCACCTGAATTCACCCCTCTGGACCTCCAACCCGCGCAACCCTGGGTTATCATTTTCACCTCCGGCACCACCGGCACGCCCAAAGGCGTCATGCTGAGCGAGGCCAACCTTCTGCACCAGGTGCGCCTGTTCCTCGGCCATCCCGAGCTGATCGGCCCG
>JAJFUG010000187.1 GCA_021372515.1 bacterium | reverse complement strand
GGCGCGCCCACTCCGGTGGCCGAGCTGAACGGTCTTAAATACAACGCAGTGTCGGAGCAATTCGCTTGGTACGAGGCGTTGATCGCGGCCCTGCCCGCCGGGCTGCGCCGCGTCTGCCGGGTGATCGCCCCCGCGGCGCGGGGGGCCTCGGCGGCGCTGGTTGGGCGGGACGGCTCCCTGTGTGAGGAGCCGGGGCAGGGAGTGGCCCTCTCCTACGGCCAGGCCTACCCCGAGAGCGTGGAGGCGAAGTTTCGTGAGATTGCCGGGAGCGCGGATGATTTCTTCCGCCAGACCGGCTCGGTGCGCGATTACCCGGGCAGCCTGACCCTGCTCAAGCGCCTGCTGTTCGAGCGAATGGTCCGTCCGCAGGCCCTTGCCCGCGCCGAGTGTTTCGCTGCCTGGGGCGTGCTGATCGGCGGCCATTTCCTGGGCCCGGACTACCGGGCCGCCGTGCGCGCATCCGGCAACGAGCACAGCTACTGGATGTGCCACAGCGGGGCGCGGGATGTCACCGCAGCGCCGGGTACGCCCAGTGCGGCGGCGCGGAAAATCGGGGCTTTCGGCCGTCTGGTGCCGGAAGCCGCAGCCGTGGCCTACTGTCCCCTGGGACAGGCGCCCGCGGCCCAGGCCTCGCGCCTGGGGCTTCCTGGCAATGTGCTGGTCACCCCAGGCGGTCATGACACCTGCCTGTCTCATCTTCCCCTGAATGCGGCGCTCGGCGCCTCCGGCGGGGCGATCCACCTGGAGGCGGGCAGTTGGACCATGGCCGCCCTGGCCGGGGCCGCCACAACCCTGCCCGCGGATGGCTGGCGTCGCGGGCTGATCGTGCAGGGCACGCTGGACGGTGCGCCGGTGGTGACCTCGATGTACGGCGGCGGGCGTGATTTCCGCTGGCTGGAGAGTCTATTCGGCGCGGGGGCTTTCGGCGACTGCGGGGAAGAGGCCGCCGCGGCCCTGGAGCGCGTGCTGCTGGCCCGGCACTGCTTTGTCCTGCCCGGCACAGCCCCCGAAAACCGTGGCACCGGGCCGTTCCCATCCCTGGCCGGCCGGATCGTGAACCGCGGGGCGTTCCTGGCGGATGCCGCCGGGGCCCACGCCCTGGCGAGCCTCGCCACCGCCCTGACCGCGCTGCACCAGGTACGGATGCTGTGTCCGGCGGCGGACACGCCGCTGGTCCTGACCGGTGGCGGCTCGCGTGACCCGCACCTGGGGATTATCCTGGCGAGCCTGGCCGGACGCCCGGTCTACAGCCTGCAGGGCCACCGCGGCGAGGCGCTGAGCGAGACCACCACCCTGGGCGCGGCCCTGGTGGGCAAAGCCGCCTGTCTGGGCGTGCACCCGCACAGCCTGTGTCCGCCCGGGCTGTCTCTCAGCCGATTCGAGCCGCTGCCCGCCCGGCTGGAGACAGCGGCGCAGGAGTACCGCGGCCTTTGGGAGCGGGAGTTGGAGCGCGCCCTGGCGGAGTCGGCTGACTGAATGACAGCTTGCACGGGCCGTAGGCAGCCGCAGGGGCGGCATACATACCGCCCGATTAATTGGAATCCCCCCTTGGCCCCTCTTTTTCAAATGGAGAGATGGGCAGCCTGGTTTCCGGCGTACGGCGGTCCGGGCCAAATTGAAGGACAAACGATTCAATAAAAATCTCTTCGATATTCAGTCAGGGCTACAAAAGAATCAGGAGCTACGGAATGAGTCATTCACTGGATCAGTTGCGGATCAAGGGCCTGGAGTACCTGAAGGCCTGCTTTGGTGAGGTGGCCGTGGAACGGGCCGTGGAGCAGACCGCGCTGCTGGAGGTGGAGGTGCCGGCGTGGCAGTTCTGGGCCGGGTTCGGCGGCGGCGGACGGTTCGAGGGCGCGGGCGGAGGAGGAGCGGCGCGCAACATGGACGAGATCGCGGCGGATGCCGCGGTGGTGCACGGCCTCACCCGCTCCACGCCCGCGGTGGGCGTGCATGTGCTCTGGTCGCTAAGCGCGGATGGGCTGAACGGCGATTTCGAGGTGGCGCGCAAGGTGGCAGACCTGCTAAAAGCCCACGGCCTGCGCCTGGGCTCGATCAACCCGACCTATTTCCTGGCCGGCAGCGGGGACGGCAGCCTGAGCACGCGGGATGACTCCTCGCGCGAGCGCTTCATCGAGCAGACTGTCCTGGCCGCGCGGATCGCCGTCGAGCTGGCCGGGGGCGTGGTAAGCCTGTGGTTCCCGGACGGGACCAACTACCCCGGCCAGCGCGGCCTGGGCGAGAAAGTGCGCCTTCTGGCCGACTCCCTGGCCGAGGTCTGGGGCCGCACCCCGCAGCCGGTGCGCGACAAGCTGGACCGCGTGTTGATCGAGTACAAGGTGTTCGAGCCCGGCACCTACAGCACCAGCGTGCCCGACTGGGGGGTCTCGCGCGAGCTGACCCGCATCTTCGGCGACAAGGGCGCGGTGCTGATCGACCTGGGCCACCATCACCACGGCACCAATGTGGAGCAGATCGTGGCGACCCTGATCGCTTTCGGCGTGCGCGGCGGGTTCCATTTCAACACGCGCTACGCGGCGGATGACGACCACTCGGTGGAGGCGAACTACGAGCTGGCCCGGATTTTCAGCGAGCTGGTTACCGGCGGCGTGGTGCTGAACGCGGACCCGGGTCGTAACTGGAGCCTGGCCCTGGACCAGATGGCCCGCGCCGAGGCGCGCATTCCCTCGGTGCTCAAGTCGCTGGATGCGCTCAAGCGCTCGTTCGCCCGGGCGCTGCTTCTGGACACCGAAGCCCTGGCCGCGGCCCGCCGCAACCCCGACCCCCTAACGGCCAATGTCGAGTACGAGCGCGCCCTTCTGCACGCCGACACGGCCCCGGTCGTGATGGAGGCCTACCACCGTCAGGGCCTGCACCCCTGCCCGCTCGCGGCCTACCGCGAGAGCGGCGTACAGGAAAAGCTGGAGCGTGAGCGCGCCTGAACTGGACAATTTCCGACCCGGATCAATTTCAGACGTGAGGTGCGAAATGGAGAGAAACCTGGTGCTCGGCATAGATTTCGGCACGGATTCAGTGCGTGCGCTGCTGGTGGACGCCTCGGACGGGGCCGAGCGGGCGACCGCTGTGGCCCGTTTCGAGCGCTGGAGCCAGGGCCGCTACTGCGATTCCTCCCGCAACCAGTTCCGTCAGCATCCCCTTGACCATATCGAGGCCCTGACCGCCAGCGTGCGCGGGGCCCTGGAGCGCGCCCCCCACGGCGCGGCCAGTCTGGTGTGCGGACTGGCCGTGGACACCACCGGCAGCACCCCGGGGCCGCTGGACCGCAAGGGCATGCCCCTGGCCTTGCACCCCAAGTTCAAAGACAACCCCAACGCCATGTTCATCCTCTGGAAAGACCACACCGCGGTGGCCGAAGCCGAGGAAATCAACGACCTGGCCCGCTCCTGGGGCGGAGTGGATTTCACGATGTACTCGGGCGGGGTGTACAGCTCGGAGTGGTTCTGGTCCAAGATCCTGCACGTGCTGCGCTCCGACCCTGAGGTGGCCGCGGCGGCCTGGACCTGGATGGAGAACTGTGACTGGATCCCGGCCCTGCTCTGCGGGCTGGATGACCCGCGGCAGGTGAAACGCAGCCGCTGCGCCGCCGGGCACAAGGCGATGTGGCACGCCTCGTTCGACGGGCTGCCGTCCGAGACGTTCCTCGCCCGGCTCGACCCGCGCCTGGAGGGTCTGCGCCCGCGCCTTTACAGCGAGACTTTCACCTCGGACAAGCTGGCCGGGCATCTCTGCCCGGAATGGGCCGCGCGTCTGGGCCTTCCCGCCGGCCTGCCCGTGGCCGTGGGGGCGTTCGACGCACACATGGGTGCGGTGGGCGCGGGCATCCGTCCCTACATCCTGACCAAGGTTATCGGCACCTCGACCTGCGATATCCTGGTGGCGCCGCACGAGGGCCTGGAGGGCAAGCTGGTGCGGGGTATCTGCGGCCAGGTGGACGGCTCGGTGATACCGGGCCAGCTCGGCCTGGAGGCCGGGCAGTCGGCGTTCGGGGATGTGTTCGCCTGGCTGCGCTCGCTGCTTCTGTGGCCGCTCAGCCACGTGCCCGAGGTGCCGCAGAAAACCGAAAGCCTGGAGCGCGCCCTGCGCGAGGGCATCTACGCCGCCCTGACCGAGGGCGCCGAGAGACTCGCCCCCGGCTCCAGCGGCATCCTGGCCCTGGACTGGCTGAACGGCCGCCGCACCCCGTTCGCCGACCAGCGCCTGCGCGGGGCGATCACCGGCCTGACCCTGGGCAGCACGGCCCCGGCGATTTTCCGCGCCCTGGTCGAGTCCACCGCGTTCGGGGCGCGCAAGATCGTGGAGCGTTTCGCGCAGGAGGGTGTGCCGATTCAGGGGGTCATAGCCCTGGGCGGCGTGGCCCGTCAGAACCCCTTCGCCATGCAGGTGCTGGCCGATGTGTTCGGCTGCCGGATCGGGGTGTCGGCATGCGACCAGGCCTGCGCCCTGGGGGCGGCCATGTTCGCCGCGGTGGCGGCCGGGCTCTACCCGGATGTATCCTCGGCCCAGGCCGCGATGGATGCCGGGTTCGAGCGCGAGTACCTGCCGGATGCCGGACGGAAAGCCATCTACGACCGCCTTTACGCGGACTACAACCGTCTGGGCGCTTTCGTCGAGGAGCAGACCCGCGGCGTGGCCGAGTAGAGGGGGTGCCTGAATTCTCCTCTCATTTTTGAGCCAAGGGTGGGAAGTCCGGATGGTTAGTGATTAGGTTGGATGCCCGTGCTTTCCCCCGGAAGCGGCCCACAGGGCCGCTCGGGGGCCGTATGTTTGAGCCTCACCACGGGAGCGGAGTAGACGCCCCGTGCACACCGAAGCCGCGGGTAGCCTCGCGGCCGGGCGGGCGATTCGCGGCAGCGCCGCCCGGCGCTGAAGGCAGCGTGAAAGATCCCCATGCACACCGGAGGCAATAAATCAGCCGATGCTGGGGCGAGTTTACGGCCCCCCAATGGTTTCTGGTTCTCTTGACCGTAACCAAGAGAACGAAAATGCCTTTAGGGGCATGCGATGCCGTGCCCCTGTAAAAGGCTGCGATATATCCCGCCCCTACGATAACGCCGGGACTTGCTGAATAGGCCTTGGGTTGTGCGCTTTCATTTCTGCTTGGGTTGTGACCTGAGATGGAAACACCGGAGGAAAAGATGAACAATATCCCGGAAGTCAAAATCGGCCTGCTGGCGGTGAGCCGCGACTGTTTCCCCAGGGAGCTTTCGGAGCGCCGCCGCGGGCGCGTGGCGGCCGAATGCCGCAAGCTCGGACTGGATGTGCTGGAATGCTCCACCGTGCTGGAGGGCGAGAAAGACCTGGCCACAGCCGAGGCCGAGCTGCGTGACAAGGGGGCCAACGCCCTGGTGATCTACCTGGGCAATTTCGGGCCGGAAGGGCCGCTCAGCCTTCTGGCGCAGCGGTTCGACGGGCCGGTGATGCTCGTGGCCGCGGCCGAGCAGATGGCGGACGGTCTGGTGGAGGGCCGCGGGGACGCCTACTGCGGGCTGCTCAACGCCTCCTACAACTGCGGCCTGCGCGGCCTGCGGGTGCATATCCCCGAGTCCCCTGTGGCCACCCCCGCCGAGGCGGCCAGGCGGATCGGCGAGTTTGTCCCGGTGGCCCGCGTGGTGCTGGGGGTGAGGGCCCTCAAGATCATGAGCTTCGGGCCGCGGCCTCAGGATTTCCTGGCCTGCAACGCACCGGTCAAGCCGCTCTACGACCTGGGCGTGGAGGTGATGGAAAACAGTGAGCTGGACCTCTACGACATCTACTGTCAGGCCGAGGGCTACCCGGCCACCGCTGCAGTGATGAAAGACATGGAGCGCGAGCTGGGCGGCGGCCAGGACCGCACCCTGCTTGAGCGTCTGGCCCGCCTGGAGCTGGCCCTGACCGGTTTCTGCGAGCGGAACCTGGGGGCAAGCCGTTACGCGGTGTTCGCCAACAAGTGCTGGCCCTCGTTCGAGAAATACTTCGGCTGCGTGCCCTGCTACGTGAACAGCCGTCTGGCCGCCCGCGGCATGCCGGTGGCCTGCGAGGTGGACCTCTACGGCGCGCTCAGCCAGTACATGGCCACGGTGGCCTCCGGTTCGCCCGCCACGCTGCTCGATATCAACAACAGCGTGCCGCGCGAGATGTACGAGAAAGCCGGCCCGGTGGTGGCCGACTACCGCGCGGATGACCTGTTCATGGGCTTCCACTGCGGCAACACGCCGGCGGTCTGCATGACCGGTTTCTGCCTCAAGCACCAGCTGATCATGCACCGTCTGATGGAACCGGGGCGGGAGCCGGATATCACCCGCGGCACCCTGGAGGGCGCGCTCCGTCCGGGGCCGGTCACTATTTTCCGCCTGCAGGGCGCGGCGGATTGCAGCCTGGGGGCCTACGCCGCCCAGGGCGAGGTGCTGGAGATGGACCCGCAGTCGTTCGGTGGGATAGGGGTGATCGCGGTGCCGCAGATGGCGCGCTTCTACCGTCACGTGCTGATCGGCGGTCATTTCCCGCACCACACGGCGGTGGCGTTCAGCCACGCGGGCCGG
>JAJFUG010000186.1 GCA_021372515.1 bacterium | reverse complement strand
GCCGCGCTCGAACAGCAGCTCCAGGCGCCAGAGCAGCTCCGGCCGGGTCAGCTCGAAACTGTCGAACGCCCCGCAGCGGACCAGGGTCTGCGCCTCGGCGTAGCCCGGACCGACCCGCCGGCAGTAGTCGGCCAGGGAGGTAAAAAAGCCCTCGACGGCCCGCGACTGAAGGGTCCGCTCCAGGGTGCGCCGGGTCAGGCCAGCGATCACGTTCAGGCCCACCCGCACCTGCCCAGCCGCCCCGCTGTACTCGATCCCGCTGCGGTTTACATCCGGCGGCAGGATCGCCAGACCCATGCGCCGCGCCTCCTCCAGGTAGGCCGAGGGGCCGTAGAACCCGCCGCCGTTGGCCAGCACCGCGGCCATGAACTCGGCCGGCCAGTGCACCTTGAGGTAGGCGCTCTGGAACGAGATGCGGGCGTAGGAGGCGCTGTGCGCCTTGCAGAACGCGTAGCCCGCGAAACTGCGTATCTGGCGCCAGATCTCCACGGCCGCAGCTCGTTCCACGCCGCGGGACACCGCCGCCTCGACAAACTGGCGCTCCAGGGCCTCCATCGCCTCGTGCGAGCGCAGCTTGCCGCTCATGGCGCGCCGCAGAAGGTCGGCCTGGCCCAGGCTCATCCCGGCGATGGCGTGCGCCACCCGGATCACGTCCTCCTGGTAGTCCATCACCCCGTAGGTCTCCCCCAGCAACTCCTTCAGCTTGGGGTGAAGGTACTCCACCGGGGCGCGCCCGCGGTGACGGTCCACGTACTGGGCCAGCATGCCGCTCTCGGCCACCCCGGGACGGATCACCGAGCTGGCCGCGGTCAGCTCCTCGAACGTGCGCACGCGCAGTTTCTCCAGGAGCTGGCGCATGGCCGGGCTTTCGATGTAGAAGCAGCCCATGGTCCGTCCGTGCGAGACCAGCCGCACCACCTCCGGGTCGGCGGCCAGGCGGTCGATGTCCTCCAGGTCCAGGCGCACGCCGTCGCGACGCTCCACCTGACGGGCCACCTCCTCGTTGACCGAGAGGGCGCGCTGCGACAGCAGGTCGATCTTGACCAGCCCCAGTTCCTCCACCGGAAACATGTCGTACTGTGTGACCACGAAACCCTTGGCCGAGCGGGCCAGGGGCACCAGGTCGGTCAGGGGGAACGGGGCGACCACGATCCCGCCGGCGTGCATGGACAGGTGGCGCGGGAACCCGGCCAGACGGCGCGCCAGGGAGATCACCGTGCGCCAGGGTTCCTCCTCAAGCGGAAGGGAGCGTGTCTCGGGCCACTTGGCGGCCAGCTCCTGCGGATCGGTAAGCGTGCGGCCGGGCATGATCCGGGTGAACCGCCCGATCTCCTCCGGCGGCAGGCCCAGGGCCTTGGCGGTCTCGCGGAACGCCAGGCGCGCGCTGAAAGTGACATAGGTGCAGATCATCGCCACCCGGTCGGCGCCGTAGGTGCGGTACACATACTCCAGCACCTCGTCGCGCCGCCGCCAGGAGAAATCCAGGTCGATGTCCGGGGGCGAGTGGCGTTCCGGGTTCAGGAAACGCTCGAAAAACAGGTTGTAGCGGATCGGGTCGACATCCGTGATGCCCAGGGCGTAGGCCACCAGGCTGTTGGCCGCCGAGCCGCGCCCGACCATGGGGATGCGCCGCCGGCGGGCAAAACGGGCGATGTCGGCCACGACCAGGAAATAAGGGCTGAAACCCTGGCGGTCGATCACCTCCAGCTCGCCGCGCAGGCGCTCCAGCACCGGGGCGGTGAGCGGGCGGTAGCGGCGGCAGGCCCCGCGGAACGCATTCTTGAGCAGAAGCGAGTAGGCGCTCTCGCCGTCGGGAAGGTGGAACTCCGGGAAGATCATCCGTCCCACGGGCAGCTCCACCCGGCACATCTCCGCCAGACGGGCCGCGTTGGCCAGGGCCTCGGGCCAGGCCGCCAGACGGCGCTCCATCTCGGCCGCCGGAGCGAGGAAAGCCCCCTCCGGGGCGCAGTCGCCCTCACGCAACGAGCCGGTGGTGCGGCCCAGGTCCATGGCACGCAGAAGGCGATGCAGGTCGTGGCCCTCCGGCCGGGCGAAAAACACTCCGCCCGTGGCCGCGCAGGGCAATCCGAGCCGCTCCGACAGCCCGGCGGTGCGCCTCAGCCGCTGCGCCACACCCTCCGCTCCGTCATGGCACAACTCGGCGTAGAGCATGCCCGCGGGCAGAGTGGCGGCAAGCTGCTGCAGAAGGTCCGGGTCGGCGCTGAGAACGAACATGCTCTCCGGCGCGCGGGCGGCCTCCTCGGCCAGGGCCCCGGCCAGGGAAAAGCCGCTCTCCAGGTGACGGGCCGTGACCAGGCGGCTCACCGCGGCGAACCCCGCCCGGTCGCGGGCCAGGACCAGGGCATCCGGTCCTGTCGCCCCCCGCTCCAGCGAGCCGGTCAGCACCGCGCCGAAAATCGGCCGGACACCTCGCTCGCGCGCCTTGCGCTGAAACGGCACCGCGGCGTAGAGGCCGTTTGTGTCGCTCAGGGCCAGGCTCTCCAGCCCGGCCGCCCGGGCGGCCTCCAGAAGCTCATCCAGGCTGGAGGCGCCGGCCAGCAGTGAGAAATTGCTGTGGCATCTGAGGTGGACAAAGCCCACGCCGTCGTTCCTTTCCCGTGCCCGGGCGCATGCGGGGCCGGGTCACGCGCCCCGCGCCCGATTCATTTCTTGAAATGCCGGTCCAGGAAGCTCTTCAGCGCCAGGGTGGTCGGCTCGAAATAGGGCGGGAAACTCATCCAGGTGTGGCCGGCGCCCTTCTCTGTGTACAGTTCCGCCTCCACCCCGGCCGCTTTGAGCGCGTCGACAAACTCCACGCTCTGGCTGTAGGGCACGGTCTTGTCCTGGTCGCCGTGCAGAAGGAGCATGGGCGGGTCGGTCCGGTCGATCCAGGTGGAGGGTGTGGCCAGACGGTAGGCCTCGGGGACCTCCAGGCTGTCGCCGCCCAGGAACGCCGGGATCGCGTCACTGTGGATCCCCGAGAACCGGCAGGCCGGGTTGAACGCCGCCACGAGCTGCACCCGGCTGGAATACCCGGCCCAGCCGCCCTGCCCCTCCAGCTCCGCCGCCCCTCCGCTCGTGCCCAGCAGAAGCGACAGGTGCCCGCCGGCCGATTCGCCGCTCACCGCGATCCGCTCCGGGTCCACCTTGTATTCTTTCGCTCCCACGGCCCGCATCCAGCGCACCGCGCACTTGCAGTCCTCAATCGCGGCCGGGAAGCGCGCCTCGCCGGAGAGCCTGTAATCGATGCAGACGCAGACATAGCCCTGGGTGGCCAGGTACATCGCCTGGCGCGAGAACTGCCCCGAATGCCCGGCGCGCCAGCCTCCCCCGTGAATGAACACCACCGCCGGGAACGGCCCCTCGCCAGTGGAGGGCTGGTACAGGTCGAGCCGGAGGTCATGGCCTCCGCCCTGGCCGTAGACCAGCCCCGCCTCGGTGTAGGCGGCCTGTTGCAGGGTTTTAAGGAAATCATCCGGGAAGGCCCGGCTGCAGACAGCGAGGCTCAGAACCAGAACTGCGGCTGCGATGGTCCGGGTTTGCATCTCTCCTCCGGGGGGCATAGGCCCGCTCAGTCGAGGCGGCCGGGGTGAGGTTCACTTGAAATGCCGGTCCAGGAAATTTTTAAGCGCCAGCGTGGTCGGCTCGAAATAGGGCGGCTGGCCGTACCAGGTGTGCCCGGTGCCCTTCTCGGTGTACAGCTCGGCCTCCACCCCGGCGGCTTTGAGCGCCTCGACGAAACGTTTAGGCTGGACGTAGGGCACCACTGTATCGGCATCCCCGTGCAGAAGGAGCATGGGCGGGTCGGATTTGTCCAGCCAGGTGGCGGGGGTGGCCAGGCGGTAGGCATCCGGGGCCTCCCGGCTGCTCCCGCCCAGGAACGCCCGCACCGACTCGTTCTCGAACCCGACAAACTCGCAGGCCGGGTTGAACGCCACGACCAGTTGCGCGCGGCTGGAATACCCGGCCCAGCCCCCGCTGCCCTCCAGCTCCGCAGCGCCTCCGCTCGTTCCCACGAGCAGGGCCAGGTGTCCCCCGGCCGAGCTTCCCGCCACCGCCACCCGCTCCGGGTCGGCATGGTAGTCCCGCGCGCCCACGGCCCGCATCCAGCGCAGGGCGCACTTGCAGTCCTCGATCGCGGCCGGGAACTGCGCCTCACCCGAAAGACGGTATTCGATGCTGGCGCAGACATACCCCTGGGTGGCCAGGTACATGGCCTGACGCGAGAACTGCCCCGGGTTGCCGGCGCGCCAGCCCCCGCCGTGGATGAACACCACCGCCGGGAACGGCCCCTCGCCGGCCCCGGAGGGACGGTAGAGGTCGAGGTGCAGCTCTCGCCCGCCGCCGTTGCCGTAGACCAACCCCGTCGTCACCGAGGCGGCCCGCCCCAGGGCGTCGAGCACCGCATCCTCCGCCGGAGCGCTCCCACAGAGTGAGAACACCAGTACGGCAACGCTCAGAGTCATAGCCCGCAGTTTCATAGCCCCTCCTGGCATGCAGCGGTTGATCGCAGTTCCGGCCCGGGCCGGAAAAAACGGAATCCGCTGAATTTTATGCAGGAAAGCGGCCGAAAGCACGCTTTATTTTCCGCTCAGCCCCAAAGGTGCATGGTGTTGACCGGACGGCCCTGCAATTTCAGGTAGTAGAACAACTGGGCCTTGTGCAGGTTCAAGTGATGCACCATCTGCAGGAAACGGTGGCCCAGCACATACTGAAGCTCATCCCAGCACGCCGGCGCGATCTGGTTGACAAGCTGCTCCTCACTGCAGCCGTCCAGTGTCCTGACCGCCAGGGCTTTGTCCTCAGCCAGCTTCGCTTTCGCCTCTTTCACGCTGCCGATCGAGGGCAGCTTTTCCGCCGGGGGCAACATCTCCTCGGGCGGGATATTGGCCAGGTCCACACCCTCGGGCAGCCCCCAATCGCCGGTGGCGAACCCGTGCATTCCGGCCCCGCAACTATTGGTCAGGTGCAGCAGCAACTGGCCCGTGGTCATCCAGTTGTTGGCCGCAGAGGGCTTCCACTCCAGATCGCAGCCCTCGGTCATGTCCATCAGCCCCTCGGTGGTGCGGTAGGCGCTTTCCAGCTCCAGGCGAAGCATTTCTTTCCACTGCATAAACTCCTCCTTGCAAGACGTTATTGTGGTTGGAATTTCCCCTTGAACCGTTTACAGCAGTCATAAAGCAGGCTTCATTTTCCGCCGGGATAGGGCGAGAACTGGTCGGCCACGGCCCACCAGCGTCCCTCCTGCCGCGCCAGGACAAACATGTCCCGCCCGGCCGCTTCCACCACCTGGCCCTCCGGCGTCTCCCAGCTCATATCGTAATAGTAGCTGATCACCGCCACCTCGCCCCCGCCCCAGAGCTGGACTTTCGCGCCGTGGGGGCTCCAGCGGGTGATCCGCACCGCCCGGGTGAACGCGCTCCAGCCCTCGACACAGGCCGCGCCGCTTTCGATGCGTTCGCGCTCGGAGGGGGTGATCGCCACCATCTCGGGGTGGAAAAATTCGGTCAGGCGCTCCGGGGCGCCCTCCACGGCCCAGGCGCGGTTGTAGGCCTCGAGGGTCGCAAGGGCCTCGGCTTTCAGTTTCTCACTGTCGATTTCCATAGTTTCTCCTTTCGTTTCCTCGGCGTTCAGCAGGATTGCAGCGGCTGCCACGGTGACAAAATCCCGGCGGGTGAGGCGGACCATGTTCGTTCTCCTGTCGGTGGAAAGGATTTACCGGCCCGGCATACCGTCCTTAATTC
>JAJFUG010000185.1 GCA_021372515.1 bacterium | reverse complement strand
CGGCGAAACTCTCAACCAATATGCGGTCTCGGCCGGAGCGGCGGCCAAGACCACCGCCGGCGGCACGCTGCTGATGCGACGCCGCCGCATGGAGGAGATCAAGTTCGAGGGCGCGGCCCTTTCGGCACAGATCACCGAGGGTGAGCAGGAACTGGAGGCGGTCGAGACCCAGGTGGAGGAACTGGCCGCCCAGGAGTCCGAGAGCCGCCGCCGTCTGGCTGGCCTGGAGGAACGCCTGGCCCGCCTGCGCGCCGAGCGGACCCGCCTGAGCCTGGAGTGCGAAAGCCTCCAGGGACGCGTGAACTCCGCTTCCGGCGAGGCCTCCCAGGCTGAGGCCCGCGCCGCCGAGCTGGCCGCCCAGCGGGATGAGATGTCGACCCGGGCGGCCGAGGCCCGCGAGAGCCTGAGCGCCCTGGAAAGCCAGATCGGGGCCTGCCGCGCCGAGTTCGAGAACCAGAGCGCCTTGGGCCAGGAGGCCGGACGGATCATGCAGGAGGCCTCGTTGCGGCTGGCTGAGCGCAAGGCCCGCCTTGGGGAGCTGGAGCGCGGCCTGGCCCGCCTGGAGAGCGAGCGCGCCGAGGCCAAGGCCGAGGTGGAGCGCCTGGAGCGCGAGATGGAGCAGCGCCGCGCCGCCCTGGTCCATCTGGATGAGCGCGAGAGCGAGGTCCGCGCCGGGCTGGATGAGTCTTTCGTAGCCCGGGGCGCCCTGCTGGAGGAGCGCGACAGCCGCAGCGAGGGGCTGAGCGACCTGCGCCGTGAGATGGAAACCCTGGAGCAGAGCCTGCGCGAGGTGCGCCGCCACCGTGAGACCGCCTCCGAGACCCGTCACTCCCTGAGCTTGGAACTGGAGCGTATCGCCTCGCGCCGGGCCATGGTGGTGCAGCAGGCGCGCGACGGCTACGAGCTGGACCTGTCGGCCCTGGGCGAGGATTTCCCGTTCTACCCCAACGCCGAGGAGCTGGAAAAAGGCGAGCCGCCGCTCAGCGCGGAGCTGGCCGAGGACCTCAAGGACCGCATCCGCAAGCTCGGCCCGGTCAACGTGCTGGCCCTGGAGGACTACGAGCGCGAGAAAGAGCGCCTGGATTTCCTTCACACCCAGCAGAACGACCTGGTCCAGGCCCGCAACAGCCTGCTCGGCCTGATCGAGGAGATCAACCGCACCGCGCGGGAGCGGTTCATGGAGACTTTCCTGCGCGTGCAGGAGAACTTCCAGGCCATTTTCAGCAGCCTGTTCGTGGGCGGCCAGGCGCATGTCCATCTGGCCGAGGAGGACAACCCGCTGGAAAGCCCGATCGAGGTGGAGGCCCGGCCGCGGGGCAAGAAAATGCTGGGCCTGAGCCTGCTGTCCGGCGGAGAGAAAGCCCTGACCGCGCTGGCCCTGCTGCTGGCGATCTACTCGGTCAAGCCCTCGCCGTTCTGTATCCTGGACGAGGTGGACGCCCCGCTGGATGACGCCAACATCGACCGTTTCCTCTCGATCATCCGGCGTTTCTCCGACCAGACACAGTTCATCATGATCACGCACAACAAGCGCACCATGGAGATGGCCGACTGCCTGTACGGAGTGACCATGCAGGAGCCGGGCATCTCGAAAGTGGTCTCGGTGCGCCTGGACCAGATCGACGACGAGGGGCGTATCCGCAACGCCCAACCCGAGCCGGCCAATGCCTGAAAGCCGTCCATCCCGTTTCCCGCCCGAGTCCGCAGCCTATGAGCGCCGTGGCCGCCTGCCCTGTTTTACGCGCTTTTTCGGCGAGAGCGTGTCCGACGCCCTGGGAGTGGTGCAGAGCGCGCCCAGCGCGACCAAGTGCCAGGACTGCCCGGATACGGACATCTGTTTCCGCCTGACCGTGCTGCGCAGGCTGGAGCTGGCGGCCGCCGAGCAGCGGGCGCTGATCGAGCGCCTGGACGGGCTGATCTCGTAAAGCCGCCGCCTCCCCCGGTCGGTGCAACAACCCCCCGCCGGATTACATTTATCCGTGTTCTGCACTGCAGTTAGCCGCCGACCCCTGGAAATACGACGCAACTCGTTGTTATTAATACACATGCATAAAACTATTGCATTTCCGGGGCGCTTGATTTATAATTATCAACCATTTCCTGACCCGCCTCTGCGAGGAACTACCTTGCCAAACATGCCCAAAGTGATTAAGGGTTTCGCTGAGGAAACCAGGACCCTCTCCTATCCGGAAGCGATCGAGGAGGCGGCGCGCTGCTATCTGTGCCATGACGCCCCCTGCATTAAGGCCTCGCCCACCCGCACCGACATCGCCGGGTTCATCGCCCGGATGCGCTCGCGCAACTTCCGCGGCGCCCTCCGTCTGGTCAAGGAAAGCAATTACTTCCCCGGAATCACATCGCGTGTCTGCCCATATGACGAACAGAGCGAAAAAGTCTGCCTGCGCGCCAAGTTCGGCGGGCCGATCCGTATCGCCGAGCTGGAGCGTGTGCTGGCCGATTACGACCTGAACGCCAAGGCGCCCTATATGCCCGAGCTGCCCGAGAGCATCGGGCGCAGCGTGGCCGTGGTGGGCAGCGGCCCCACCGGCCTGGCCGCGGCGGCCGAGCTGGCCATGAGCGGCTGCAAGGTGATCATGTACGAGTCCTCGCGCCTGCCGGGAGGGGTGTTCACCAAGGGCGTGCCCAGCTACCTGATCGGCGAGAAAGTGATCGAGCACGAGGTCAACACCGTGCTGCAGCAGTTGGACGTGGACCTGGTGACCGGGATCAACGTGGGCGAGAACATCAACCTGGTGAGCCTCAAGCGCAGCTTCGACGCCCTGCTGCTCACAATCGGCATGGGTGTGCCGCGGCGTCTCGACGCCCCTGGGAGCGACAAGGGCGATGTGTTCACCGGGTCGGAGATACTCGAATCGCTCAAGCTGAAAGAAAAACGCCTGCGCCTGGGCGAGAAAGTGCTGATCGTGGGCGGGGGCAATGTCTCGCTGGATGTGGCCACCAGCCTGGCCAAGCTGAGCATCGGCTCGATCACCCTGATCTACCGCCGCTCGCGCGAGTGCATGCCGGTGTTCGAGAACCGTTTCCGTTTCTTCCTCCTGAGCGGCGCGGAGTTGCGTTGCAACACCGTGCTCAAGGAGATAGTCACCGGAGAGCAGGGTTTCATCCAGAAAGTGATCCTGCAGGACACCGAGTTGAAAGAGGTGGAGGGCAAGGCTCCGGTGGCGGTGCCCATCGAGGGCAGCGAGAAGGAGTTCCCGGCCGATACGGTGATTTATTCCATCGGGCAGGAACTGGACCGCACCCTGGTCGACCTGTTCGGGCTGGAGGTGACGGCTGAGGGCCGGGTAAAGATCGACCCCGAGACCTCGCAGACCAGTGACCCGTTCATTTTCGCGGCGGGAAGCTGTGTCGAGCGGGTGGATACGATAAATGCGGCGGTGGCCTGCGGTCAGGCCGCAGCGCGAAGGATAGTCAAGAAACTGACCAGCGGTAAATGATTCGGCGCCCTGCCACGGCGGCCCCGGCCGCCCGAGGGGAGTCTACCGGAAAGAGTGGAGCATGGACCTGAACCTGAGCGTCACCTTCGGCGGAGTTAAATTCCCCAACCCGTTCGTGGTCTACCATGTCCCCCCGACCAGCGAGGTCGAGCAGATCGCCCGTCAGCTCGAAACCGGCTGGGGCGGTGTCGTTCTGCGCCGGACCACCCTGAGCGCCGTGGATGAGAAACCCAGCCTGACCAACCTGCGCAAACGCGCCCCGATCTACCGCGGGGTGGACCGCGAGGACAAGCACCTGGTGGACCTGGGCTGGTACGAACCGCAGAGCGCCGTTTCGCTGGACAGCACGGAAAAGACGATCCAGACTCTTAAATCACGGGTCCCCGGCGCGGTGTTGATTTCCAGCATGCTGGGCACCAACCGGGACGAGTGGCTGAAAGTCTCGCGGCGGCTGAACCAGGCCGGCGCGGACATGATCGAGTGCGATTTCTCCTGGAGCGCCGCCGATTTCCCGGCCGTGGCCCAGGATGTCAAGCTGCTGGAAAAAGCCGCCCGCTACGTGCGCGAGGGGGCCAAGAACACGCCCGTGGTGGCCAAACTCCCCGGCATGGTGACTAACCACGCCGAGATTGTCGCCGTGCTCAAGGACGCCGGGATTGACGGGATCACGATCTTCTACGAGCCGCAGGGCATCCCCGGAATCAACCTGAACAATTTCGTGCCTTTCCCCAACGTGGGCAACCACAGCACGTTCAGCCGGATGGGCGGAGCGGCGGTCAAGCCCTACACCCTGGCCATGCTTGCCGAATGGGGCCGTCACCGCGGCGACCTCCCCGTGGCCGTGCTGGGTGGGGCCTATGACTGGCGCGATTCGGTGGAGTTCATCCTGATGGGCGCCTCGCTGGTCTGCTACCAGGGGGCGGTGCTGCAGCAGGGCATCGGCCTGATCGAGCACATCAAGAGCGGGCTGAGCGACTATCTGGAAGAGAAGTTGATCTCCACGCTCGAAAAGCTGCGCGGCAAAAGCCTGCCGTTCATGGCCGACCCGGCCGAGCTGGACCGCAACGTACCGGTGGTGGCCTCGGTGGACGAGAAGCTCTGCACCCGCTGCGGGGTCTGCTACCGGGTCTGCGAGGGCCTGGGCTACCACGCGATCAATTTCTCCAGCCAGCGCAAGCCCTCGGTGGACAAGAAAAAGTGCGTGGGCGACGGTCTCTGCGTGGCCGCCTGCCCGGTAATCCACTGCATGAGCCTCAAGCGCCTGGCCCGCTGAGCGCGCTCCCCTGAAAGCTGTCCCGCCTTTCCAGTTCCATTTCCACGGCATTTACCGTCTCCAGCTTGCGCAGGCACCAGTCCGGGGCGATCAGCTCGCGGCGCGGGGCATCCGCGGCCAGGCGCTGGATCACCACTTCCGGCCGGGTGTGCTCCAGGAAATCCGCGGCCAGGGCGGCGTATTCCTCCAGACCCAGAAGCCGGACCGGTTCGGCGGCGTTAAGCGCGGCCAGGGCCGTGCCGCGCAGCACGTGCAGGGCGTGCAGCTTGAGGCCCGCCACGTTGAGGTCGGCCAGGTAGCGCGCCGTGGCCAGCATTTCGTCACGCCCCTCGCCGGGCAGGCCCAGGATCACGTGGGCGGCCACCGGAATGCCGCGCCCGGCGGCCCTCTGCGCGGCGTCTGTGAAATCCGCCACCGTGTGGCAGCGGTTGAGCCGGGCCAGGCTGGAGTCATTGGCCGACTGCAGGCCCAGCTCCAGCCAGACCAGGACACGCGAGCTGTAGCCGGCCAGAAGGTCCAGCACCTCATCCGGCACGCAGTCCGGCCGGGTGCTGACTGCCAGGCCGGCCATATCCGGGCCGGCCAGGGCGTGGTCGAAAAGGCGGCGCAGAGTGTCCAGCGGGGCGTAGGTGGAGGAATAGGCCTGGAAATAGGCGATGAACCTGGCGGCCCCGAAACGGCGGCGCATGTGGTCGCGGCCCTGTTCGAGCTGCAAGTCGAGGTCGGTGACGGCGCGGGCGGTGTTGTAGCTGAACCCCTCGTTGTTGCAGAAGATGCAGCCGCCCGTGCCCCGGACGCCGTCCCGGTTGGGGCAGGTGAAACCGGCATCCAGCGAGATCTTATGCACGCGGCAGCCGAAAAGTTCTTTCAGGTAGCCGCTGTAGGTGCGGTAGCGCTTGCGGTCCGGGTAGGCTGGGAGTCGGCGGCTCTGGCTCAATGACTGCGGGTCCGTGGCGGTGGAAAAGTCCTTCAGACCTGTCCCTGTGGTTTGGCTGGCTCGGCCTCGGCCGGCCCCTCGCGTTCCTCGATCGAGCCTTTCACTCCGACATCGAACAGGCGCGAGCGGATGAACACCGCCTGGTCCTGGTCCTCGAAGGCCCCGACATAAAGGCGGAATTTCTTGTTGCCGCTCGAATCGGCCGAAATCTCGACCGCGTAGGAGGGGATGTCATAACCGGACAGACGGGAACGGAAAGCCTCCAGCGAGTCGGCCGGGCCGAAATCGCCCAGGCTGATCGCCCAGGGGGTGCGGCGCTTGATCGCCAGTCCAGGCTCGTTGTCCGCCGGAGCGACCTTGCGCAGCTCGGGCAGTATCCGCGCCAGCACCGTATCGGCCTGCGCCGAGCTGGAGAAATAGCCCACGTACAGGCGGTTCCAGCTACCCAGGCTGTCCAGGATCACCGGGGCCACGTACACGTCCCGCAGGCCGGCCTGAACCAGCCTGTCGCGCGCCTCCAGGGCCTGGGGCAGGTATCGGTACGAGCCGACCTGGATCGAATACTCGTAATTCTGCAGTTGCGGCGCGGGCTCGACCGGCGCAACCATCGCGGCCGAGTCGGCTGTGGCCTGCTCTCCGGAGACCTCCTCCTGGATTTGCAGACCGGGGATTGTCAGCCCGATCTTGCCCGCGAGCTGGCTCAGCAGCGGGCTCTGACGCAGGAACTGACTGACAGTGCCCTCTCTCCAGAGGACAAACAGCCCCCCGGTCATCATCATAAGAAGAGTGGTCCAGACCAGGGTCCGGGCCGCGGATTTCTTTTTCTTGCCTTTCCTTCTGACCGGCTTGACCGGTTTGGCCGGTTTAGCCGCGACATTCGCCAGCCCTGTGCCGCCCAGGTCGATACTGGTGTCCAGCTCGCCCAGGCCGTCGTCATCCGACAGCAGCGACTCCACATCCGCCATGCCATCCCCGGCCGCGGCCTGCGGCACGCCGTCGTCATCCAGTTCCACCAGCCCGGCCGGAGCTGAGGCCGCCTTGTTGGCCTTGTCCAGCTCCATCTCCAGGTCCTCGATATCGTCCTCATCCAGCGGCGCCACGGTCTGTTCCATTTGACCGTTCTTCTGCGGCGGCTCGAGACCGGCATCCGGCTCCATCTCCAGGTCAAGCTCCGCCGGTTCTTCCCCAGGCAGGTTCGCGGCCTTCATTTCGACCGGCTCCAGTTCCTCGATGGCCTCTTCATCCAGCGGCTGGAGATCCTCCTCCCCCAGCGATACGGTGTCTTCTTCCTCACCCGGCAGGGCCATGTCCGCCGGGCTGGACTCCAGCTCCCCAACCGGCAGTTCCTCCAGGTCCACAGGCTCAGGTTCATGCTCAGGCTCCGCGGCCTCTGGTTCACCCTGGTCCAGCGGGTCGACCTCCAGGTGCAGGTCCTCCAGCGTCTCCTCCGGAGCGCTCAGGGTCTCCTCGAAGCCCTCGATTTTCTGCAGGGCTTTCTCCGCCTGTTCCGGGTCGAGCACTGGCGAGGACTTGCGCGGCTTTGGGGCCGGCTCCTCCTCCAGCTCAGTCCCGGCATCCGTGAACAGCGCCTCGGACAGGTCCGGCTCCTGCCGCTCCTGCTCTTGGGCGGTCAGGTCGGACCCGGACGCCAGTTCCATCTCCTCTCCACCCAGTTCATCCTCGAACTGCGTGGTCGCCTCTTGCGCCGCCCGGGGCGTTTCCGCAGCACGGGGCAGGCGCGGCTCAGGGGGCAGGTCCGGCAGCTCGCCGCGGCTCAGGTCGCGCAGCTCCTGCTCGAAGGATTTACCCTCCGAACCGGCCCCGCGGCGTTCATCCTCCTCATCCAGGAACAGCAGCTCGCGGGGCAGGTAAATCTCACCCTCATCCTCCCCGGCCCCTGCGGCAGCCTTTTTCGCGGGCTTGCCGCGACCGACGGACGGCTCAACCGGACCGGTCTCAGCCAGCGGCCCGTCAGAGGCATCCTCCAGAGGCGGAAGCTCCTCCAGGGACAGCTCCTCCAGCGGGGTCTCAGCCTCAGCCGCCGCGGACAGCTCCTCCGGCGACAGCTCCATGTCGCCCAGGTCGAAACTCTCCTCGCCCGGGAGGGCCGCCTCTGTCAATTCCGGTTCCCCGGTGGAAAGCTCCTCCAGCGGGTTAAGCTCCTCCAGGGACAGCTCCTCCAGCGGGGTCTCAGCCTCAGCCGCCGCGGACAGCTCCCCCGGCGACAGCTCCATGTCGCCCAGATCGAAACTCTCCTCGCCCGGGAGGGCCGCCTCTGTCAAGTCGGGCGCCTCGGCGACAGGCTCAGCCGCGGCTGCCTCGACAACCTCCGGAACGGCGGCCGGGGCCTCGGGCGGCTCCTGCGGCTCGCCGCTCCAGAGCAGGCGCAGGCCGGTGGTCTCGGGCAGACGGGCTTTCAGCACCGCCAGGTTGTCCGGCAGGCTCTGGGCGGCTGCGGGGTCATCACCCGCGAACAGCAGCACCGAACTCACGGCGGGCAGACAGGCCAGGTCACGGTGACAGGACAGCGGCGGGGCGATCAGGATCAGCGGGCCGCGTCCGAGGTTGCCCAGCCATTCCAGAAGGCCCGGCCACTTGCGGTCGCGGTAGATGTCAGCCGCGCGGGGGGTGTAGGTCCCGGGCGGGATCACTCCCACCCCGGGGAAATCACGGCTCGCGCCGGGCAATTTGTCGCGGGAGACGCCGTAGAGGAAATGGTCGCTCAGCCCCTCCCGTCCCGCCTCTCCCAGGAGCCGTTCGTGGGGGGCGGAGATGTCCAGGTCGAGCACCAGCGCCGGTGCGCCCTCGATCAGTCTCTGCGCCAGCAGGGATTCAAGCGCGTCGCGGGCGGCCGGGCTTTCATCCGTCGGGACGAGGAGGAGCGTGCCTTGTGGGGGAAATGTGTCGGACGGCTCGGCTTGGGCGGCCAGGGCGTGCTCGAGGCCTGGAGAGGTTTTCTCCAGGGAGTCCTCCAGCTCAGCCGTGGCCGGCAAATCGAGTCCCAGGTCGGACAGATGTCGCGTAAAAGCGGTCATTCGCGGTAAACCCGGCTCCTGCAAGCGTTTCAGGATGTGGGCTGCGCAACGAGCTGCTCCGCTTTCCACGAGTTGTGGAGACGGATGCCTTTCAGGTCCGGTTTATCCAGTCGGTCCAGGTACTCCCGGTCGAACCCGAAAAGGTCCACTGCGGTGCCCAGACGGCTGACCAGACAGGCGACTCCGGCGTTGTTGGTGACCACTTTGTCGCTGGCTTGCAGGGCTGCCAGCATGTTCCGGAGGTTGTTGAAACGATGGACGCAGGCACTGAACGGTTCCAGTTTATCCGACTCGTTCTCCGGAACGAGGTTGGAGGCGATCACCAGGTTGATCGGATCGTGCGCATGGGTCAGCTCCGTCAGGAAAGCTTGCAAATTCTGCACCAGAGATTTCTGGCCCGGCCGCCAGCTCGGTACGCAGACGATAAATGAGCCGCCCGCAGCCTGCCTCCGCCGGTGACGGATGAACAGGACGGCTTTCTCCAGCTCCTCGGCAGTGGGCTGGATCACCGGCCGGCTCGATTCGAAAGGCCCATTGACCTGCAAGGCCCTGAAAAGGTGCGACATGCGCTCCAGGTACAGCGTGTCGGAGGGCGGAGTCTTGAGCAGAAGGTTGTAATGGCGGCTGCTGAGCACCGTGGGGATGCCGGTGCGCACCCGCGCCCCGCTGTGCTGCACGATCATTGTCTCGCCGCGCGCCGAGTCGAACGAAAGATTCACTGCCCAGTCGAAATTTTCCTTCTGCAGCAGGGTCGTGGTCTTGTGGAAATCGCCCTCCAGGTAATGGCTCCCCCGGTGCTCGCGGCCGATCGCCCGGACACGCCCCAGGTTCTCCAGCAGGCAGGCCTGGTCCGGCGCGGTCAGCACGCAGACCTCGGCTTTGGGGAAACGCTCCGCCGTGGCCCGGATGAAAACAGCCGCCAGCGCCAGGTCATCCAGCGACTCGCCCGGCACGAGCAGAATCTTGTGCGGATCGCCCAGATGACGCTGGAACGAGACCGCCTCGGTTTCCTCGGGGCGGCGGAAAAAACGTTCCAGCAGGCTGTCAAGTTTTGCCAGCAGACGGTCGTAGAAAGGCTCAAGCATCGGGGTGTCCGGGCGATTGAGGGGCGCGTCGCCTGCGGATGCAGGTCACACAATCACTTGCGCTTATTCCGGGTTAAATATTATAGTTGGTCGACGGTTTGTCAATGAATTGGGTCTCAAAAACTTACATCGAAGCCGCGCAAAGATTTAGCCCGGCTTGAGCTTGATTATCAGCTTGAATCCTGGAGGTGGTGTGCCGGGCGCCTGGAAAAAAGTCTCCCATCTGCTCGAATATGTCGCGGCCCGTGTCGCAATCGCGGCCTTGCGTGCCGCACCCCAGCGGACCGCCCTGGCGTTCGGCGGACGGCTGGGCGAGTTCGCCTGGGACCGGATCGGGATGCGGCGCGGGGAAGTGCGGCGCGAGCTGGCCCTCTCGTTCCCGGACCTGGGCGCGCCGGAGCTGGAAAGCCTGGGCCGGCGCTGCTACGTAAACCTGGGGCGGGTGTTCGTGGAGATGTTCCTCGCTCCCACGCTCTCCACCGAACGGATGGCCGCGCTGATCGAGATGGACGGCCGCGCGGTGCTGGAGGAGGCCCTGGCCGAGGGCCGCGGCGTGGTGAACGTGACTTTCCACTACGGCGACTGGGAACTGATGGGCGCCTACACCGCCCGCCTGGGCTACCCGCTGGACGTGATCGCGCGGGGGCAGAAAAACCCCTGGTTCCACCGCTATGTCACCCGGATGCGCACTGCGAGCGGGATGCGCCTGATCCCGGTGACCCAGGCCCCACGCGCCGTGCCGCGCGCGTTGCGCCAGGGACGGATAGTCAGTTTCCTGGCCGACCAGGACGCCCACGGCGAGGGCGAGTTCGTCCCGTTTCTGGGACGGCCCGCCTCCACGCCCAAGGGCCCCGCGCTCTACGCGTTCCGCTACGGCTGCCCGGTGGTGTTCACGCTCATGTTGCCGCTGCCGGACGGGCGCTGGCGGGTGCATTTCGAGCGCGCGCCGCGGCCAGAAACTGTCGACCGGGAGCAGTTCGTGCGCGAGCTGACCGCCTGGTACACCCGCCGCCTGGAGGATTTTGTGCGCCAGCGGCCCGAGCACTGGTTCTGGCCGCACAGGAGATGGAAGACCCGGCCGCCGGGGGATTGAGAAGACGAAAAGCCGGCTGGAGTATGGAATACAGAAACGGCGCCCGGAGAACCTCTCCGGACGCCGTTTCTCATTCCTGCTATTTTATCCGAGCCAACTCACCAGCCAGCGCGCGGCGGGCTGACAGCGCGCAGGGACACGATCGGGTCCTCGGACAGGGCCTTGGTCCGGTAGGAGTCGGACTGCGCCTTGTCGCCCAGGCCCTCGTAGGCCAGGGACAGCTTGTAGTCCTGGATCGCCTCGGCCCGGCGGTCCGGGTCGAAATTGATCCCATCCTCGATCACGTGGTCGTTGGTCTCGGGCTTGCTCTGCACCGCGGCCAGGAAATCCTGGAACACTTTGGTCGACTCGGCTTTCCTGCCCAGCTTGGCCAGGGCCAGTCCGCGGTAGTACTGGTGTGCGTCATCCGGGCGGGTTTGGACCTCGACCACCTTCTGGAACATCTTGCGCGCCTCGCCTTTCTGGCTCAGGGCTTCCAGGGCCAGGCCGATCTTGTACTCCTTGCGGGCATGGTTGGCGCGGAACGGCTCGGCCACCTCGAGGTTCTCGGGGTATTGCATCGAGGCCTGGTAAGCGGCCAAGGCGCTCTGGAAATCGTTCTTGGCGAAAGCGGCGTCACCCTTCATGATGTTGCTCTCGACCCAGTACTGGTGTATGCCGTAGCGGCCCTCCCACGAATGGAAATGGTGGTCGGACAGGTACTTGAGAGCTTCCTCGTAGCGGCCTTTCTGCACGTAGAGCGAGATGAGCTGGGTCAGGGCCGGATCGCAGGCCTCGACCGCGTTCATGTTCGCTTCCAGGACCGCCAGGCGCGCATCCATGTCCTTGCCCAGCTTCTTGTTCACCGCGTCGAACTCGTACAGCGCCTGGCCGGATGAGGGATCGGCCTTGAGGGCGGCGGTATAGGCCTCGGCCGCGGCGGCGTACTCTTTCTTCTCGTTCAGCGCAAAGCCCAGGTTGCGCCAAGCCACGGCGTTGCCGCCGTCCAGGGCGGCGGATTTCTTCCAGGCCTCGACGGCCTCGCCCTGGCGGTCGAAATTGTAGAGCACATGGCCCAGGAAATACAGCGCCAGGGCATCGGAGCCATTCTTCTGCAGGGCCCAGTTCAGCACCGGCAGGGCCTCGAGACGGTTGGGGAACACGTAGCGGCTGGAGCCTTTCGCGGCCTGGCTCAGCAGGGCGGCGGCGCGGCTCTCGTTGCCGGCCAGGTGGTTGTACCAGGCATCGTAGTACAGGAGCATCGCGTTGTTGTCGCCGCTCTCGGTGGCGTTGGAGAGCACCATCGAGGCCAGGTCGTACATACCGCAGCGGCCCAGGCGCAGCGCCAGCTCGATGTTGTTCTGCGCGTCGCCGCGCATGATCTTCAGCGCCTCGTCCCTCACATCCCCGGCCTCGGAGCCGCGGCCCAGGTCACGCAGGGCCAGGCCCTTCACCGCCAGAGAGAGCAGGTCGAGCGGATCGGTCTTGCGCACGCTCTCGGCCAGGGCCAGGGCCTCCTGGTTGCGTCCCAGCTTATTGAGGATCAAGCCCTTTACATCGATGGCCTCCACGTTGTCACCGTTGCCGCGGACCGAGCGCTCGATGTGCTCCAGGGCTTTCTCCGGGCGGCCCTGACGCAGGGCCAGCTGGGCCAGGTCCATCTCGGCGGCGGCATAATACGTGAAATCGTAGCTGGCGCGGTTGAGGCTGAACTCGGCGTCCGCCTCCTGCCCGAGCCAGAGCTGGGCCATACCTTTGTAGTACCAGGCCTTGTAAAAAGCCGCGTCCCGCTCCAGCGATTTTTCGAACAGCGGCAGGGCTTTCTCGAACGAGCCCTGCTTGAGCTCGATCAGCCCGAGCGCGGTGTTGGTGCGCACATCGCCCGGGTCACGGCGCAGAGCTTCCTCGTAGTAGGGCAGCGCCCGCTCGATCTCGCGGAACTTCTCGGTGCGGTCGCCGATGGTGAACAGCTCATCCACGCTCTTCACATCCGCCGGCTTCGGGTCACGCGGGGCCGGTGTGGGCAGCGGCGGGTTGGTCGGCCGTGGGTGGGCAAAGGTGAGCAGGGTGTCGCCCTTGGCCGAGATCACGGTCATGGTCAGGTCGTACAGGTCCACGCCCTTGGGCGCCTTGACCTCGTCGATGAACGGCTTGGCCGGGTCGGCGCTCACGGTTTTGGAGTAGATTTCGCCGCCCTTGGCGCTCAGGACCACTTTTGCGCCCTCGTTCTTGCCGGTGGGCGACCAGCCGAACTTGGCCTTGCCCTTGTCCAGCTCGATATTCAGCGCACCCTCGAGGTTGGCGTAATCGTAGACCCCGATGTCGCGGACCGGGAACCAGTAGTGCGTGAACACCTTGGTCTCGCCGGGCAGTATCCAGTGGTAGTCGGGCTGGTTGTCGGAATAGGCCCCGGCCTGCGGCTCGAAATAGGGCGCGTCGCCGTCGGTCAGGATTTTCTCCCAGATGCGGCCGCTGGGCGCGGTGCCCCAGGTCCAGAGTTTCTTGCCGCGCACGATGTTGTGGTCGGCGAAATGGACCATGCCGCCCTTGGACTCGGGAGAGTAGCCGCCGAAATAGTCGGACTTGGATTCCCAGGAGAAGAAGCTGGAGGCCGGCGGGATGTTCTTCCAGTAGCTGATGTTCACGCCGTCGTTGATAGGCCAGTGGTAGAAATCGTGCTTGTAGTGGCCGGTGGCGATCTCACCGGGGATCACGGCCTGGTAGTTCTCGGTGATTCGCACCGCGGCGGTGGCCCAGTACTGGAACGACTGGGCGTAGGGGGTGCAGTTGTACAGGCGCACCTTGGTCTCGACCCAGTTACGCCCCGGGTACACGGTGGTGCCCACGGCCCAGCGCATCCCGTAGACCAGGTCGATCTCGCCGGTCCAGGCGGTCTTGGAGCCGTCCGGGTTCTCCTGGAGGGTCCAGTCCGTGTTGCGGAAGCCGGAGGGACGGTGGCCGTGAGGGAAATTCCACTCCACGCCGCCGGAGATCCAGGCCCCGGTCATACCCACCAGGCCGGGCTTTATGGTCACCTGGTCGTACAGGAACTGGTAGCCGTTGGTCTTGTCCTGCGCCCCGTGCAGGCGGCCGCCGATCTCGGGCAGCACCAGGGCCTTGACATATTCATTCTCCACCCAGAGGGCGTTGTACTGTTTCTGCACCTTGTTGTCGGTCAGCTTGTCCAACATGGCGTAGGGGTAGACCATCTTCCCGAAAGCCGGCATCTGCTCGGGAGCGCCGATCTGGTAGGTGGGGATGGTCAGCGGTGCGCTGTAGACCTTGACCTCCTCGGCCCGTCCGCTCGAAACGAACGCCGCGAACACGGCCAGTGACAGCAGAAAGCCACGCAATCTCGACACGGTGCCTCCTCCTCGGGGTAGCTTAATACATAGTGGCTGCGGGGATTCAATGCCGAACAGTATTGTCTGTTGTGTGAAAACGTAAAAAATATAGTTGCCCGACGGGGGTATAACAATGTAAATTCTTTGCGCACATTACTTATCCGCGATATTCGTACTTATCGCGGAATGCGTCGCCGAAGCCATGCCCGAAGTAGTCCCGGAGCGTGTGACCCGCTTCGGATTCAAATCGGCAACATAGCGAGTAAAACCCGACCGGTCAAGCTTGATCGAGACAGCCGAAACTGTCCCCGGCTTTTCGCCGTTTTTTTCGGTCGCGGGCGCAAGCTCTTGATTGACAAACACCCGCCCACGGCTTAACGTTGAACAGGTTCCCGATCCGGCGCCGGCTTGATTCAGGCCCCGGCCGCAGTCAGTACTCAACAAGGAGCTGAAAATGAAAATAAGGACCTGGACCCGGGCGCTCGCGCTGCTGTTGCTGCCGGCCCTGGGCCTTAGCGCCCGGCCCCTGGCTGCCGCCGACACCGCGGCCGCCGAGATTATGGCCCGCCTGAACGCGGTGGACGCCGCCAAGTACCCGGATGCCAACGCCGTGGTGCTGGAAAGCCGCCGGGATGTGAAATACAACGCGGACGGCACCTACCTGGACCGCAGCTATGAGCTGGTCAAGGTGCTGACCGAGCCGGGCAAGGAGAACTACGGCGAGGCCGGGTTCGACTACACCCGCCAGTATGACGCCGTGCGGATCGAGATGGCCCGGGTGATCAAGGCGGATGGCCGGGTGGTGGACGTGCCGGCCGAGATGATAAAGGATGTCACCCACCCCGCGCTGGCCCAGATGAACATCTACGACGCCAACGCGCGGGTGCAGATGGTCACGTTCCCCAATCTCGAGGTCGGCGACGCCATCGAGTACTCGGTGCTCGATTCCTGTTTCCTGCCGCCCATCGAGGGCCAGTACGACCTGATCGAGGTCTTCCAGAGCGGCGACCCGATCCTGTTCAAGCAGGTGCGGGTGGACGGTCCGGCGGAGCGGCCCCTGCACCACCTGGTCAAGGATGGCGCGCTGGAGTTCAAGACTGCGGGAAAAGACGGCCGGGTGAGCTACGAGTGGACCGCCCGGGATGTCCAGCGGATCGTGGAGGAGCCGGCCATGCCCAGCCTGCTGAGCTTCGCCCCGCGCGTGCTGGCCTCCACCCTCGGCTCCTGGAACGAGGTCAGCCGCTGGTGGTGCGACATGACCGGCAAGTTCCGGGTCCAGGACGACAGCCTGCGCGCGATCACCCACGCCCTGACCGACACGCTGACTACCGATGACGCCAAGATACTGGCGATCTACCATTTCGTGGCCCAGAAAATCCGCTACATGGGCCTCGGCACCGGCAAGAAAGCCGGGTTCGAGCCCAAGCCAGCCACCGAGACCCTCTCCACCCGCTACGGGGTTTGCCGCGATGTGGCCGTGCTGATGGCCACCATGCTGGACGTGGTGGGGATCAAGAGCTACGTGGTCCTGACCCGCGCCGGCGAGAAGATCGACAGCGAGATCCCGACCATCGCTTTCAACCACGCCATCGTGGCCCTGCCGGACGGCAAGGGCGGGTTCTATTTCGCCGACCCGACCGTGGAGAACACGGTGGACCTTCTGCTCACGGTCGAGGCGGATGCCTCGATGCTGGTCTGCACCCCCGAGGGTGTGGACCTTCAGACCAGCGCCCACTCCCCGGCCCGTGACAACCTCGGCTCCATCTCGGCCCGCACCCGGGTGGATGCCGCCGGCAAGCTGACCAGCGAGGTGACTGTCGACACCCGCGGCATCTACGACACCGCATTCCGCGGCTGGTGCAAGCGCTATCAGCCACGCCAGCTCGCCAATTTCTGGCAGCAGGTGATCACCCGGGTCCACCCGGGCGCCGTGCTGACCGGGTTTTCCACCAGCGACCCTGAGGACCTCTACCACGCTTTCGGGATCAAGTTCAGCTACGAGATCGACAAGTACGCGGTCCAGGCCGGCAACTACCTTCTGGTGCGCTCCCCGGTGGCGACCAACAGCTTCGAGCTGATCCTGCGCCAGTTCCTGGCCGATGCCGGTCTGCCCGAGCGCAACTACACGTTCGACCTGGGAGTGACCCTCGGCTCGGAGCAGAAAGAGAGCCTGGTCCTGCCCGCGGGCTGGCACGTGAAATCCCTGCCCAGCGAGGTGGACCTCAGTTCCGGGCCTCTGTCCTACGACATGAACTACAACAGTTCCAAAGGCGGCGAGAGCACCCCCGGCCTCACGGTCGATTACAGCAAGCAGTTCCTGATCGATTCCAAGCAGCTCGACCCGGCCCAGTACCTGGAGCTGAAAAAGATCCTGCGCACCAGCTCGCGCAGCGGCCGCGGCGAGATTATTCTGGAGCGTGACGGCAAGAGCGCCAAGGGCGCCTCCGGCGCTTCCAACTGAGTCGGGCCTGAAACGGGTCCCAACCAACCGCAAGTCCGGAAAAGGGAAACCATGAAAGCATTCCACAGCAGGGGTCAGGCCCTCGCCGCGGCACTCGCCCTGAGCGCGGCCCTGGCCGCCGCGCCCGCCGCACAGGCGGTTGCAGCCCCGGATTTGAGCGCCCAGGAGGTCCAGCGCCTGGTCAGCTCCGCCCCCGGGGCGGCCGAGTACCCCGAGGCCGGGGCGATCATTCTCTACGACCACAAGCGCCTGACTGTCAAGGCGGACGGATCGCAGAGCCTGGATGAGCACATTCTGGTCAAGGTCCTCAAGGACCGCGGCCGCGGTTTCGGCGACCAGAAACGCATGTACGACGAGAAGACCGACAGCCTGAGCATCCTCACCGCCCGCACCTGGCTGCCGGACGGCAGCAGCGTGCCGGTGGAGGACAAGGCGATCAACGTCATCACCCCGCCCGAGCTGGTCGGAGCGGCGGTCTACGCCGATATCAAGCAGAAAGTCATCTCGTTCCCCTCGATCGGCCCGGACGTGGTGGTGGAGCTGCACGTGCGTACGGACAGCCGCCCGGATACGATGGTGGCCGGGGTGCGCCCCTACGGCGACCTCGAGGTGTTCCGCGGCGAGGAGCCGGTGCTGGACAAGAGCTACGAGCTGGTGCTGCCCGAGTCGTTCCACGAGCCGCTGGTGCGCACGGACAACGGCCTGGCATCGGCCGAGGTGACGCGCGAGGGCGGCACGCGGCTCTACCGCTGGCATTCCACGAACGTTCCAATGATCACCCGCATCCCCGACATGCCTCCGGTGCTGGCCTATGCCCCCAGCCTGTTGTTTTCCAACGTGGAATCCTGGGAGAGGCTGGGCCGCTGGCTGGCCGCGCAGTTCTACCCCGCGGCCGCACCGGATGAGGCGATCCGCGCCAAGGCCGCCGAGCTGACCCGTGGCTGCGCCACGCCCGCCGACAGCATCCGCGCGATCAGCCTGTTCGTGCAGAAAAACGTGCGCAACATCCCGCTCAGCCTGGGCCTGGCCGGCTGGAAACCGCACGCCGCCTCCAAGGTGCTCGAAAACATGTACGGCGAGCAACTGGACAAAACCGTCCTTCTCAGCTCGCTTCTCAGCGCGGCCGGGTTCGAGAATTTCCCCGCCCTGACCGGAGCCGACCAGATCGATGTTTCCTCGGATCAGGTGCCATCGGCGGCGCAGTTCTCGCGGATGGCGGTCTATGTCACCCGCACGGTCGAGGACTCGGTGTTCTCCAATCCGTTGTACGACGGGGCCAAGCGAAGCGGTATGTGGCTCGTGCCTATGGCGCGCTACAACCGCTACGGCTATTTCAACAGCGGCCAGGCTGCCCGCGCGGTAGTGGTGATGCCAAGCGGAGGCGCCCTGTTCCGCACCACCGAGTTCCCGCCCGAAAAAAGCCTGTCGCTGACCACCGCCAGCCTCAAGCTGGACAGCCAGGGCAACGTGAGCGGCCGCTACGAGACGCAGTGCGACGGGCTGTTCGACGCCCAGGCCCGCGCCGCGCTGATGGACCTCACCCCGGTGGACCTGGAGAAAAATTTCCAGCAGGCCGCCAACTCGATCAACGAGGGCGCGAGCCTCGAATCCTGGCGCCTGAGCGACCTGAAAGACCTCTGCCTTCCCGCGAGCGCCTCGCTCGATTTCAACGCCCCCGAGCTGGGCGTGCTCCAGGGTGACATGCTGATCCTGCGCCTTCCGCGCGCCCCGTTCGATTTCGCCGGGCTGCCCTACTTTCCGCAGCTGCGCGAGCGTGAGTACGACTTTGTCTCCAGCGGGTCGTTCGTGCTCAGCTCCGAGGTCACGCTCGAGCTGCCCGCGGGCTGGCAGGTGGCCTACAGCCCGCAGACCGACCTGAGCCAGAGCCGTTTCGGCAACGCGGTCACCGCTTGCCGTGTCGAGGCTGGCCGGCTGGTCCTCACCCGCCGTCTCACCGTGACCGCGCGCCGGGTGAGCGTGGCCGATTACGCCGAGTTCCGCAGCTTCCTGGAGCAGTACAGCCTGCCCGAGAAGTCGCTGCTTCTTTTCGAGCGCAGCGCGGGCAAGCAGGCCTCCAAGCGGTAACCTCTTTTGCGGCATCGAGTTAAAACCGTTGTCAAACGGCGGCTGTGCTGTTATATTGTCTTTTTGTTATCCGGCTGATTCCTGATCCTGCAAACACATATCGAGTGGGAATGATGTCCGCCAAATTGAGCCGGTTCCTTATTTTGAGCGCCCTGACAGTTCTGCTCGCAGCGGGCGCCTGCCAGGAGCCGCCGCCGCACAACGGAATGCAGCTGGCGGCCCTCCGCGATTTCGAGGCCCAGAAACACAACCGCAACGTGGTGGTGATCGAGACCGAATACGGTGAGATCGTCCTCGTGCTGATGTCCAACGCCGCCAAAACGACCGCCAGGACGTTCAGCGACAATGTCACCCGCGGGTTCTACGACGGGCTGTCGTTCCACTACGTGGCGGCCGACGACATGATTCAGGGCGGGGACATCAACTCGCGGGACGACGACCAGTCGGACGACGGCGCCGGTGACCCCGGGTTCAGTGTGCCGCTGGAGCAGGGCGGCCGCAACCTGCGCGGCTTTGTCGGACTGGCGCATCCGGCCGGCGAGCCGGACAAGGGCAACAGCCAGTTCTACATCCTGCTCAGGAGCAAGCCCGAGCTGGACGGCCGCTACACGGTGTTCGGCCAGGTGGTGGACGGGCTGGATGTGGTGCAGAAAATTTCGGAGCTGCCCGCAGATGCGGACGGTCATCCGCTCAAGAAAGTTGTCATGAAGCGAGTCTACGTCACCGAGCGTTTCCTCTGATTAGGCTCGCCGGACGGTGGGCCGTGCCCCCCGCCGCCGGGCTCGTGCGGGACGCGTTGCTCACCCAGAGCGCCCCGCACGGACTCGCCGGCTGCATCCCGAGGACAAGGAAAGGATCACGGACATGTTCAAGCTGAAAAACCTCTCCGTTCTGGGCCTGGCACTGGCCCTGGCCACCGGCTGTTCCAACAACAAGGCCACCGAGCAGCAGGCCGCCAAGCCCAAGCCCGAGATACCCGGCGTCCCGCAGATCAAGCCGCTCGCCCCGGAGGATGAGGTGGCGGTGATCAGCACCGATTTCGGGAAGATCGTGATCCGGTTCTTCCCCGAGGTCGCTCCGGGCCATGTGGCGAATTTCATCGACCTGGCCAAGAGCAAGTTCTACGACGGGACCACGTTCCACCGGGTGATCCCGGGTTTCATGATCCAGGGCGGCGACCCGAACAGCAAGGACGAGGATCTGGCTAACGACGGGATCGGGCGCGGGCCCCGCATGCTCAAGGCCGAGTTCAGCCGTATCCCTCACACCCGCGGCATTGTTTCCATGGCCCGCGGCCAGGACCCGAACAGCGCCTCCTGCCAGTTCTTCATCATGGTGGCGGACGCACCCCACCTGAACGGCCAGTACAGCGCGTTCGCCAAGGTGATCGAGGGCCTGGACACAGTGGACAAGCTGGTGGCCCTGGAGCGCAACGAGAACGACAACCCCGGCAAAGTGGCGCTCATCCGCAGTGTCACGATCCAGAAAGCCGGAGACGTCCTTAAATTCCCGCTGAACTGAGCGGCCGGGCGCTCGGAGCCTCCTCAAGCGCGCGGATTTTCAGCCGAGGGCTTCCTTGGGCCTCCCGCCGCGCCCCGAAAGCGCAGGGGTGTCGGAGGAAGCCTTCGTTTTAAGGCAGCCGGACCGGAGCCGATCCGACCGGGCCGACCTTTCAAACCAGACCGGTTCAACCTGAGAGCAGAAGCAGACTAAAAATGGCGATCGAACAGCAGAGAGAAAGGATTCTTCCCCGGTTCATCGAGGACGAGATGAAGGACTCCTTCATCAACTACTCGATGTCCGTGATCATGAGCCGCGCCCTGCCGGATGTGAAGGACGGGTTCAAGCCCGTGCACAGGCGCATCCTTTACGCCATGCACGAGCTGGGCCTGGTGCCCAACCGCGCTTTCAGGAAAAGCGCCACCGTCGTGGGCGATGTGCTGGGTAAATACCATCCGCACGGAGACAGCTCGGTCTACGATGCCCTGGTGCGCATGGTGCAGGATTTCAGCCTGCGTTACCCGCTGGTGGACGGCCAGGGTAATTTCGGCTCCATCGACGGCGACCCGGCCGCGGCCTACCGTTACACCGAATGCCGCCTCCAGCAGGCCTCGGTCGAGATCCTGACCGATATCGACAAGGAGACGGTCGATTTTCAGCCCAATTTCGATGACCGCCTGCAGGAGCCGGTTGTGCTGCCGGCCAAGCTGCCCAACCTGCTGATCAACGGCTCCAGCGGCATCGCCGTGGGCATGGCCACCAACATCCCCCCGCACAACATCTCCGAGGTGGTGGATGCCTGCGTGGCCCAGATCGACAACCCCGACATCACGATCGATGAACTCCTCGGTTTCATCCCGGGGCCGGATTTCCCCACCGGCGGGTTCATCTACGGCCGCTCCGGCATTGTCGAGGCTTACCAGACCGGCCGGGGACGTATCCGCCTGCGCGCCAGGGCGTTCACCGAGACCAAGAACAGCGGCAAGGAAGCGATCATCATTTCCGAAATCCCGTTCATGGTCAACAAGAGCAAGCTGCTCACCGACATGGCCGACCTGGTGCGGGAAAAGAAGGTCGAGGGTATCTCCGACATCCGCGACGAGTCGGACCGCGACGGGATGCGGATCGTGGTGGAGCTCAAGCGTGACGCCTCGGCCGAGGTGGTGCTCAACCATTTCTACGCCAAGACCCAGCTCCAGACCACTTTCGGCGTCATTTTCCTCGCCCTGGTGGACAATGTGCCGTGCGTGCTCAACCTCAAGGAAATAATCCAGCATTTCATCGACCACCGTCACGATGTGGTCACGCGGCGTACGAAATTCGAGCTCAGAAAAGCCGAGGAGCGCGCCCATATCCTGGAAGGCCTGAAGATCGCGATCGACAATCTGGACGCCGTGATCCAGGTGATCCGCTCCAGCGCCGATACCAACAGCGCCCGCGAGCGCCTGATGGCCCAGTTCGGGCTGAGCGAGATCCAGGCCCAGGCCATCCTCGACTTGCGCCTGGCCCGCCTGACCGCCCTGGAGCGCGACAAGATCGAGCAGGAGTACACCGAGCTGCTCCAAACCATCGAGCGGCTCAAGTCCATCCTGGCCAGCCGTGAACTGCGCATGCAGATCATCAAGGACGAGCTGGCCGAGATGAAGCAGAAATTCGGCGACCCTCGCCGCACCGAAATCCTGGACGACATGGGTGAGTTCAACATGGAGGACCTGATCGCCGAGGAGGAGATGGTGATCACGGTCAGCCACCTCGGCTACATCAAGCGCCTGCCGGTGACCACCTACCGCCGCCAGGAGCGCGGCGGACGGGGCAAGAGCGGCCAGTCCACGCGGGAGACCGATTTCCTGGAGCACCTGTTCATCGCCTCCACGCACGACTATATCCTCTACATCACCGAGAAAGGCTCCCTGTTCTGGCTCAAGGTCTACGAGATACCGCAGGCCGGACGAACCGCCCAGGGCAAGGCGATTGTCAACCTGATCGACATCGAGCCGGGCGACCGGGTGGCCGCGATGCTGCCGGTGCGCAACTTCGAGGACGGGCTGTACGTGTTCATGGCCACCCGTGGCGGCGTGATCAAGAAAACCCCGCTCTCGGCGTTCAGCAACCCGCGCCGCACCGGCATCCGGGCGATCCAGATCCCCGAGGACGATGTGGTGATCGGGGCCAAGATCACCGACGGCACCAATGATATCGTGCTGGCCACGCGCCAGGGGATGGCGATCCGCTTCCACGAGGACAGAGTCCGGCCGATGGGCCGCACCGCCTATGGGGTGCACGGCGTCCGCCTGGACTCGGGCGACCGGGTGATCGGCATGGTGGTCATCAAGCGAGAGTCCACCCTGCTCGTGGTGAGCGAAAAGGGCCAGGGCAAGCGCTCGGCCGTGTCCGACTACCGGGTGACCAACCGCGGCGGCAAGGGCATCATCACGTTCCGCGTGGGACCGCGCACCGGCGAGCTGGTGGCGATCATGGACGTGGTGGACGATGAAGAGCTCATCATGATCACCCAGCAGGGGCTGATCATCCGCCTGCGGATCGCCTCGATCAAGGTCACCGGCCGCAACACCATGGGCGTGCGGCTGATCAACCTCTCCGAGGGCGACCGGCTGGTGGACGTGGCCCGGATCATACCCGGCGAGGAGGAAAATGGCGACCAGCAGGACCTGGTGGCCACTGACACGGTCGAGGGCTCGGCCCCGCCGCGCGGCGGAATTATCCGTCCGCAGTCGCCGGAGGAGGATGACCAGATGGAGTCCGAGGCCGAGTTCGCCGACGATTTCGAGGAAGAGAACGGCAACGGGGACGAGGACGAGATTTAACCTCGTCAAATCCAGCCTGTCGCTTGCGCAGGGGCACGGAATGCCGTGCCCCTGCTTTTTTTGGGGCCAGGTTACTGCCCTCCACCTTGACAATCCCCCGCATAAACGTCAGAATTAACCTGGAAATGGAGCCTTTGCCAACCGCCAACCGCGGGGATGGGATAAATGTACCCTGAGCTTCACGGCAAGGCCGCCCTGGTCACCGGGGCGGCACGCGGTTTCGGCAGGGCCATCGCCCTGCGCCTGGCCCGCGAGGGCGTGAGCGTGGTGGTCAACTACCGCCGCAGCAAGAGCGACGCGCAGAAAGTGGTGGATGAGATAATGGCCCTGGGCGTGCCGGGCGTGCGCGCGGTGGCCCTGCGCGGGGATGTGGGCGACGAGGAGAGCCTGCACAAACTGTTCGAGGCGATACGCGAGGAATTCCAGTGCCTGGACATCGTGATCGCCAACGCCGCGTTCGGCGTGCCGGGTGAGCTGATGAGCGCCACGGTGCGGCATTTCGAGGTGACCATGAGCGCCTCGGCCCGTTCGCTAATGCACCTGGCCCAGCATGCCGCGCCCATGATGAGCGCGGGCTGGGGCCGGATCGTGAGTATCACCAGCGAGGGTGGCCAGAAAGTGCTGCCCGGCTACGGGGTGGTGGGCCCGGCCAAGGCGGCCCTGGAGTCAATCACGCGCTACCTGGCCGTGGAGCTGGCCGGCCGCGGGATCGTAGTCAACGGTGTGATGGCCGGCCCCTGCGTCACCCGCAGCTTCGAGGCCATCCCCGGGGCGAGGGAGCACCTGGAGCAGACTGTCTGCCGCGCCCCGATGAAACGCCTGATCGAGGAGGAGGACGTGGCCAGCGTGGTGGCCTGGCTCTGCTCCAACGAATGCCGGATGATAGTCGGCCAGTTCATTTTCGTGGACGGCGGCTGCTCGATAACGGCGTAAACCGGCCTAATTTAATCCCGCAAGGAATATCTATGTCCGAAACGATGACAGGAGGCTCAGGCTTCCGCGAAGTGCAGTATTTCCGTCAGACCTGGCTGGTGGCGTTCGTGATTCTGGTGGCGGCGTTCAACATGGCGGCCCTGGTCTGGCAGGTGGTCCTGGGGCACAGGCTGGGCACCAATCCGGCCCCGGACTGGCTGGTGGTGGTGATGTTCTGCGCGTTCGGCCTGGCTTTTCCCTGGATAATGCTCAACAT
>JAJFUG010000184.1 GCA_021372515.1 bacterium | reverse complement strand
CGCCGACCTCAGCAGTCTGGCCCGCCAGGGCTACCTCACCCGCACCCACGGCGGCGCCGTGCTGCGCGAGCGCAGCATTTTCCCGGGACGCGCCTCGCTCAGTTTCGGCGACAAGGCCGTGGCCAATCTGGAGGCCAAGCGACGGATCGGCCGCCGCGCCGCCGAGCTGGTGGCCGATGGGATGAATATCCTGCTGGACGCCGGCACCACCATCCTCGAAATTGCCCGCAACCTCCGTCACCACAAGGACCTCACCGTCATCACCGACTCGATCCCAGTGGCCGTGGAGCTGTCGGACTACGATGGGATCACGGTGATAATGACCGGCGGAACCCTGCGCTCGGCCAGCCTGGCCGTAATCGGCCCGGAGAGCTGGTCGGCCCTGGAGCGGTTCCACGTGCAGCTGGCGTTCATCGGGGCGCGCGGGTTCCTGCCCTCGCGCGGGTTTTTCTGCGGCAACACGGTGGAGGCCGAGACCAAGCGCCGCATGATGGCCACGGCCGAGCGCAAGCTGGCCGTGCTCGACCACAGCAAGTTCGGCGAGTCGGGCCTGGTGCCGTTCGCCACACTCGAGGATTTCGACAGCCTGCTGGTCGACCGGGTGGAGGACCCCTCCGACCTGACGGCCCTGCAGGCGGCAAGCATAGAACTACTTCTCTGCAACCGGAAAACGAACGAAGGGAGAAAGAAATGAGCCAGATAAAGGGCAACGCGCTGGTGGCGCAGTCGGGCGGACCGACCGCGGTGATCAACGCCTCGGCCTGCGGTGTGATCCAGGAGGCGCTGAAACACCCGCAGATCCAGGGTATCTACGGCTCGCACAACGGCATCCTGGGGGTGCTGCGCGAGGAGCTGTTCGACATACGGGCCGAAAGCCCCGAGACAGTGGAACTGCTCAAGACCACGCCCAGCGCGGCGATCGGCTCCTGCCGCCACAAGCTGAAAAGCCTGGAGAAAAGCCGCGCCGACTACGAGCGCGTGCTCGAGGTGTTCCAGGCCCACGACATCCGCTACTTTTTCTATGCCGGCGGCAACGACAGCATGGACACCGCGGCCAAGATCAAGGACCTCAGCGCCCAGCTCAACTATGAGATGGTGGTGATGGGCGTGCCCAAGACCATCGACAACGACCTGGCGTTCACCGACCACTGCCCGGGCTACGGCTCGGTGGCCAAGTTTATCGCCACCAGCGCCATGGAGGCCGGGCGCGACACCGAAAGCCTCTACACGTTCGACACCTGCGCCGTGCTCGAAACCATGGGCCGCAACGCCGGCTGGATCGCCGCAGCCGCCGCCCTGGCCCGCCGCACCCCGGAGGACGCCCCGCACCTGATCTATGTGCCCGAGGTGCCGTTCAGCCGCGAGCAGTTCGTGCAGGATGTCAAGCGCGTGCACGGCGAGCTGGGCCGCTGCTTCATCGTGGCCAGCGAGGGCATGAAATGGGACAACGGCCGCTACGTGGCCGAGGACACCAGCGCCCTGGCCAAGGACAGTTTCGGCCACGCCCAGTTGGGCGGAGTGGCCCAGGTGCTCAAAAGCATCATCGAGGGCGAGCTGGGGCTCAAGACCCGCTGGATGATGCAGGGCCTGACCCAGCGCAACGCCATGCATTTCGCCAGCCGCACCGACCGCGACGAGGCCTATATCTGCGGGGCCGAGGCGGTCTGCCGCGCCGTGGCCGGGACATCGGGCTACATGGTCACCCTGGAGCGCGTTTCGACTTCTCCGTACCGCATGGAGACCGGCCTGGCCAAGCTGGAGGAGGTGGCCAACGGCGAGAAGAAACTGCCGCGCGAGTGGATGAACGAAGCGGGCAATTTCCCCACAACCGAGTTTGTCGAGTACCTCAAGCCCCTGGTCCAGGGTGAGGTGGAGGTGCCGGTCAAGGACGGGCTGCCGTATTTCATGCGGTTCGCCAAGAAATGGCTGCCCCGCAGGTGCGCCGAGTACAAGGTCGGCTGAGGCGGTAGGGAGAGAATCTTAGTATTTAAATGTAGGGGCACGGTGCACCGTGCCCATGATGTGTTTTATGGGGCGCACCCGCATGTGCGCCCGGACGGACACATGGGTCCGCCCCTACAGAATGCCGGGATATAACAGTGAAGTGCGAATATAATCCAATTGGAGGTCTATCTCATGCAACCTGCCGAGAAGAATCTGGCCGCTGCGCTTAAAGCGGCCGCCGCCTCCGGGGCGGAATCTCTGGCCGCAGTGCCGGGAGTGTACGCCGCCTCGGTCAAGCACGCCGGGGGGGCGCTTTTCGCCGCAGTGCGCCTGGACGGCTGCAAGCGCCTGGCTGTCGTGGGTGGCGGCCCGGCTGCCGCGCGTTTCGAGGGCGAGAGTGTGGAGGGTGTGAAACTCTGCCCGCAGAACGCGGCCAACTCCGCCGCCCTGCGCGAGACTTTCCCCTGGACCGCGCCGGTCACTATCGGCCGACGGGCCAGCTTCGGAGTCGGGGACCGTCTGGGCGTGGCCACGCCCGGCCACCTGCGCGCTTTCGCCCGCTACGATATTTTCCCGGTGCTGGCCCAGCAGTCTATGCGCGAGCTGGGGCGCACCGAGCGCAAGCCGCAGGATGTGATCGACGACGCCGGCTGGGGCGCGTTCCAGGCCGGCTGGACCGATACTTTCGCCGCGGATGCCGACCATATCAAGCAGGTGCACGAGGTGCTGGACTGCTGGCGCAAGGGCTACACCATGTTCACCATCGATGCCTCCGAGCATATCGAGCTGGCCGCGGTGCGCCTGTCGGACGAGGAGGCCCTCGAACGTTTCGCCGCCCTGCCCGAGTATGAGGATTTCAAGTCCCGCTTCAGCAGCAAGGAATGGAATTTCAAAGGTGAGGGCCTTTCGCTCTCGATCTCCTTCACCCCGGCCCAGCTCGCCCGCTGTGCCCTGGTCTACCACAAGGCCGTGGCCCACATGGCCCTGATCTACCGTGAGCTGAGCGCCGCCGCTGGCAACCCGCTCGAATCGTTCGATTTCGAGGTC
>JAJFUG010000183.1 GCA_021372515.1 bacterium | reverse complement strand
CCGCTCTGCGGCCCGCCCCAGAAGGGCCCCGTTGTTCATCGGATGGTTGTAGATTATGTCGTGGCCGAACATCGGGTGGCCGGTGAACGGCACCCCCAGGCGGAACGCCGCCGCCTGCGCGCTGCTTTCGCGCCAGGGGTGCGGCGCCTTGAGGAAACCCGGTTCGAGCCCGAAACGACGGACCACGCCCAGCAGTTCCGCCGCGGCAGCGGCCCTCGCAGGGTCGCGGCCCAGGCACTCTCGTACCACAGCCTCAAGCTGCGCTTCGGAGGGTATCTCCAGCCCCTGGCCCTCGATCATTGCCCCCACCGACTCACCGTAGCCCCTTCCCTGCCAGGCCCCCACGTTCAGCGCCAGATTGATGAAAAACCCGGTCTCCTGCCAGTTGCCGAACTGCCCCCGGGCCACGTTCTCACGCACGTCCTCGCTGGTCTGGCCCAGGAACGAAAGCTCCCAGTCGTGGATTATTCCGGCTCCGTTTGTCGCCAGGTGGCTGACCCAGCCCTCGGCCGCCAGGGCGCCCAGCACCCGCGACAGCCCGTTCTTGATACAATGCGCTCCAAACGCCAATATCACCGGCCTTCTTTTCCGGCGCGCCGCCGCGATACGCTCCACGGTCTCGGCCACCAGGGCCTCGGCCTTTGCATCCAGCTTGCGCGGTGCGCTGGTGGGGTCGATTATGTCCCGTCCGGCGGTAACCTTGTTACGCCGCTCTGCCAGTGGCAGCATCCTTACCCGGCCGCGGTCCAGTGCCGGGTAGGAGCGAACGTCCTTATCAGTATTCATGTCTCCCCACACCGATTATCACGCTTATATGAGATCCAGCTCGAAGGAATTAATTTAGCTCAAATCGCATGTGCTGGCAACAGTTACGGTTTCACACCTGGCAGCCTCTCCGGCGGCGTGACAGCCCCCCAGGCCATAACCTTTGTCCCGGCGCACCAAAAGTGTTAAATTATCCACGGGCCGACAGCTCCCCCGCGCCCGCCGCGGCCTTGCCTGCGGCGGGAGGAGCGGCCCCGACATGAGCCACAATCGCATCACTTTCATATATCCAAACCGAGTGAGGGATTTTCCGATGAGCCACCAGACTGTCGACAGAAGCCGTGTCCGCGTGCTGGCCGAGAAGGCCGGCATACCCCTGACCGATGCCGTGCTCAAGGCCCTGAAAAAAGGCTCCGACCGCGGCCTCAAACCCGTGACCCTGTTCGCCGCCTGCCCCAACAGCGAGGCGGTCACCCGCGCCGCCCTGCGCTCCGCCCTCAAGAACGACGCCCCGATCAAGTACGCCGCCACGCTGAACCAGGTGGACCTGGACGGCGGCTACACCGGTTGGACTCAGGAGCAGTTTGTCGGGCTGGTGCGGGACGAGGTGGCGCGGATCGGGCTGGCTGGCCCGGTGATCGTGGCCCTGGACCACGGCGGCCCCTGGCTCAAGGACAAGCAGACTATCGAGAAGTGGCCCCTGGAGCGCGCCATGCAGGGAGTCAAGGACTCCCTGGTCGCCTGCGCCGACGCCGGCTACGACCTGTTGCACGTGGACCCGACTGTCGACCGCAGCCTGCCCAAGGGCCAGATCATCGACATCCACGTGGTGGTAGAGCGCACCGTGGAGCTGATCACCCACACCGAGCGTCACCGCCGCGCCAAGGGCCTGCCCCGTATCTCCTACGAGGTTGGCACCGAGGAGGTCCATGGCGGCCTGGCCGATATGAGCGTGTTCCGCACGTTCCTCGAGGGCTTGAAATCGGGCCTGAAGAAAAATGGCCTGGAGGATGTCTGGCCCTGTTTCGTGGTGGGCAAGGTGGGCACCGACCTGCACACTACCCTGTTCGACCCGGAAGTTGCCAAGACCCTGGTCTACGAGGCCAGCCGTTACGGCTCGTTCATCAAGGGGCACTACTCGGACAGCGTGGACAACCCGCAGGACTACCCCACCAGCGGCATGGGCGGGGCCAATATCGGGCCGGAGTTCACCGAGGCCGAGTACTGCGCCCTCAAGGACATGAGCGACAAGGAGGCCCTGTTGGTCGCCTCCGGCAAGCTGGCTTCCGCCAGCGGCGTACCCCAGGCTCTGGAGAACGCCGTAGTGGCCAGCGGACGCTGGGAGAAATGGCGTCAGCCGGATGAGATGGACAAACCCTTCGCCCAGCTCACCGCGGCCCGCCGCGAATGGCTGGTCCGCACCGGCTGCCGCTACATCTGGACCGATCCGGGTGTCCTGGCCGCGCGCA
>JAJFUG010000182.1 GCA_021372515.1 bacterium | reverse complement strand
TTTGCATTGAATGTCATGGTCGAACACAGTGTTCGTATCGGAATGATTCGATCCTGGGTCAAAGCCAAGCCCCGCGCGGCTGACAGGCCGCCGCTGTTGCCTTTGGGGGGCCGCACCTGCCTGAGCCTCCCGCCAGGGCAGCGTGTTATCGAGCGTAAAACGGCCAGGGCTCAAATTGCCGTACTGTCCGGCTGCGATTCGCGGCAGCGCCGCCGCTGCAACGCGGGAGCGGAATCGATGCTTTGCGAACACTATAGTCAGAAATAGTGTCGCGGTTGGGACGAGGCAAGCGGCCCCCGCTGGCTTAGCTGCTTTGGCCGAAACCAAAGCAGATATAGTCTTTCGGCTTCTCACTGCAAGTTCCTAACCGGACATTGCTGCGATAAAATGGATTTATTCTCCACCGGTACTTGTCGTGGGCTTTCCGCGGCTGTATAATGTTCGCTGGCGTGAACCAATTGCCGGGCCGGGATGGAAGCCCGGATGCGAAAAGGAGCTTGGCTCTGGTTCTCAACAGTAACCAGGAGGCTGTCGTGAGGTGCATCCTGCTGTTCAGTGCTCTGCTGTTAGGCTGCTCCGCCCCGGTGCAAAAAGACAGTGGCGGGGCCCCGCTCCCCGACTGGACCGTGATCTCCACCGTGGACAGCGCCCTGGCGCCTCCGGGTGAGTCCACCGAGCAGACCGCCTCCCTGGTGGCCGACCTGGACGGCGACGGGGTGAACGATTTCGTGATCGGCTGCCGTCACGCACCGCCCAGCCTGATCTGGTACCGCCGCAACGCCACGGGCTGGGAGCGTTACGTGCTCGACCCGGAGGTGCTGGCTGTCGAGGCCGGGGGTGCAAGCTGGGACATCGACGGGGACGGCGACCTGGACGTGGTGATGGGTGGCGATTACGACTCTAACAGAATCTGGTGGTGGGAGAACCCCGCCCCGGCGTTTGACCCGAATGTCCCCTGGGTGCGGCGCGAGATCAAGTCCGACGGCCCCACCAAGCACCACGACCAGATGTTCGGCGATTTCAACGGGGACGGACGCGTGGAGCTGGCGTTCTGGAACCAGAACGGCCGCCGTCTCTGCCTGGCCGAGATTCCCCCCGACCCGCGCAATTCAGGCCCCTGGCCGCTGCACGTGATCTACACCTGGGAGTCGGTGCCGGTGCCAAATGTCTACACCGAGGTGCCGACCTGGCTGATCCCCAACGAGCATGAGGGCCTGGCCGCGGCGGATATGGACGGGGACGGGGTGAGTGACATCGTGGGCGGCGGGCGCTGGTTCGGCCATGTGAAGGACTGGGAGTTCGAGTGCCACGTGATCGACAGCGGCCAGTATTTCAGCCGGGCCGCGGCCGGGCAACTGGTGGAGGGCGGCGCGCCCGAGGCCGTGTTCGCCATCGGGGACGGCTCGGGGATGGCCCGCTGGTACGAGTACGACGGCAAGCAGTGGGTCGGCCACGACCTCCTGCCCCAGCCGGTGCACAACGCCCACAGCCTGCGCCTGCTGGACCTGGACGGCGACGGTCACCTGGACCTGTTCCTGGCCGAGATGCGTCTGGACGGGGCCAACCCCGCGGCCAAAATGTACGCTTTCCTGGGCGATGGGGCCGGGCGTTTCCGGGTCCGCGTGCTGGCCGAGGGCTACGGCAACCACGAGAGCCGCGCCGCCGACCTGGACGGCGACGGGGATATCGATATCCTGGACAAGCCCTACAACTGGGAGACTCCGCGCCTGGACATCCACCTCAACAACGGGAAGGGTTTCGCGCCCAAAGCGGACTGAGTTTGCGCCGGGCCGCTCAGGGCAGCGGGCTCAGACCCTCCCAGCGCACGTTCCAGCTCCCATCCGTGGGGAACCCGGCGGTCGTGCCGCTGTCCTGCGGCGC